>CAZXYL010000094.1:0-2430 GCA_964644915.1 uncultured Geminicoccaceae bacterium | reverse complement strand
GGCTACGCCTGCGATGTCGAGCCGCATCATCCCGTGGCGATCCTGCATCCCATCGCGGTCATGCTGCCGACGGCGCTGGCCGTGGGCGAGCGCACCGGGGCGAGCGGCCAGGCGTTCCTCGGTGCCACAACGCTCGGCTGTGAGGTCGAGTACCGCGTCTCGATGGCGCTGAACCCGGCCGCGCAGTACGCCCTGGGCTTTCATCCGTCGGCGGTCTGCGGCTGTTTCGGAGCCACTGCGGCCACATGCTTTCTCCTGGGTCTGGACCGCGAAGCGGTGGTGCGCGCGCTCGGCCTCGCGGCGTGTCAGGCTTCGGGCCTGATGGCCTGGGAGAGCGACCCGACGGAGAACTCGCGGCCGTTCCAGATGGGCATGGCCGCGCGCAACGGCATCACGGCAGCGCTGCTCGCCGCGTCCGGCTTCGGCGGCCCGGTCGGGGTCTTCGATCACGGCCACACGGTGTTCAAGGCGTTCAGCCGCGCCCCGCGCCCGGACCTGCTCACGCGCGATCTCGGGTCGTGCTGGGACGGCGTCATGGAACTCGCGATCAAGCCGTACCCTTGCGTCGCCTTCCTGCACCCCGGGCTCGATGCCCTGTTCGCGATCATGGCCGAGACGGGCTTGCAGGCGCAGGAGGTCGAGAGCATCGTCCTGCGTTTTGCCCGCTCCGGGGTGCACTGCATCGATGGCAACCCGCTCAGGAGTCACTGCGCGCAGTATATCCTGCCAGTGGCTCTGGCGCGCGGGTGGCTCGAGGTCGCGGACCTGTTCTCGGACCGGCGTGAGACCGATCCGCTGGTCGCGGCGCTCTCTCGTCGCGTGCGCATCGAGGCGGACGACGGTGAGCTGGAGGCGCTCTTCCCGGACGCCTACGCGACCGATATCGAGATCCGGACCCGGGCCGGGCGAACCCATCGCCGGCGCAACGATATCGCGCGCGGATATCCCGAGGCGCCGATGAGCCGGGACGAGATCCTGGCCAAGTTCGAGCTGCTTGCCTCGAGCGTCGCAGGGCCCGAGCGCGTCACGGCGTTGCGGCGCACGATCGAGGGGCTGCCCGAGGCGGACGATCTCGCGGAGCTTGCAGCACTGCTGCGCGCGCCAGCGGAAACCCGGGAGCAGCGGCCATGACCATCTCCCACTTCTCGCGCGAGCATCCGATGCGCGTGGCGCTCGCGGGCTTCGGCACGGTCGGGCGGGAGATCGCCCGGCGTCTCACCGCGGGCGCGATCCCGGAGGTGCGGCTGACCGCGATCTCGGCGCGCGATCTGGACAAGGCACGCGCCGCGAGCGCCCACCTCGAGCCGAGGCCGCGGGTGGTGCCCGTGGCGGAGCTGCCGGAGCACGCGGACGTGGTCGTGGAGTGCGCGACCGGCGATGCGCTGCCCGCGATCGCCGAGGCCACGCTGTGCGCCGGGCGCACGCTGGTGCCGGTGAGCGTGGGCGGGCTCGCCGCGCATCCCGAGGTGCTGGAGCTGGCCGGCCGGCACGGCGGACGCATCCGCATCGCGACCGGTGCCTTGCCCGGCCTCGACGCCATCCGCACGGCAGCGGAAGGCGGCATCAGGAGCCTCAGCCTGAACTCGCGCGTCCGCCCCGATTCCCTGGCCCGCGAGAGCTACATCCTCGAGCGCGGCTTCGACTTCACGACGCCGCCCAAAGAGGCCGTGCAGGTCTTCGAGGGCAGCGCCCGCGAGGCGGCGCTCGCCTTCCCCAGGCATTTCAACGTCGCGGTCACCCTCAGCCTCGCCGGCATCGGGCTGGACCGCACGCGCATCACGGTCTGGGCGGACCCGGACGTGCCGGGTGCGGTGCACAACGTCGAGGTCGAGGGCGAGGACATCCAGCTCAGCCTCACCAGTCACAACCGGCCGTCAGCGACCAACCCGCGCACCAGTCGCGCCGTGGCGCCCTCGGTCCTGGCGGCACTGCGCGCCATCGCCGCGGCCGTCCAGGTCGGCAGCTGAGCCCGGGTCGCCAGAGCCATGGTCTTGCCTCATGGGCGGTGCCCAGGCACCGTCGCGAATCCCTGGACGTCGTCGCCAAGGTTTGCCAGACCATGGGCACCCCGCCCTGCCCTGTCACCCTGCAGGCGCTTTCACCCCATGCCCGGGAGCTTCGCTTGGCCCAGTACCCTGCCGATCGCCCGGCCGTCGTCTTCGACCTCGGCGGCGTCCTGATCGACTGGAACCCCCGCTATCTCTACCGCCAGCTCCTCGCCGACGAGGCGGAGATGGAGTGGTTCCTGGCCGAGGTCTGCAACGACCCGTGGAACCTCTGCCAGGACGAGGGGCGGCCGTTCGCGGAGGCGGTCGCCGAGCTCGCCGCGCGCCATCCGGAGCACCGGGACCTGATCGAGGCCTACTGGCAGCGCTGGCCCGAGATGGTGCGCGGCGCCTTCGACGAGGTGGTGGCGATCCTGGCCGAGCT
>CAZXYL010000093.1:0-3825 GCA_964644915.1 uncultured Geminicoccaceae bacterium | reverse complement strand
CGATCAGCGCCATGTCGTGCTCGACCACGATCGCGGAGAGTTCCGGCCGCTCCGCGCAGATGCGCCGGATGTCGGCGACCAGCTGCGCGGTCTCGTCCTCGTCCATCCCGGCGGACGGCTCGTCCAGGAGCAGGAGCCGCGGCTCGGCCGCGAGCGCGCGCGCGATCTCGAGCCGCCGCCGGTCGGCCTGGGCCAGCTCGCGCGCCGGCCGCAGGCGGTCCTCGTACAGGCCGGGGCTGACCCGCCGCAGGAGCGTGCCCGCCCGCTCCGCCGCCCGCTCCAGCTCGCGCCTGGCGCGGCCATAGTTGAAGATCGCCTGCAGCACGCCGCCCGAGGTGCGCGTGTGCATGCCGATCACGACGTTGTCGAGCACCGAGAGGTCCTGGAACAGGCGGCTGGTCTGGAAGGTCCGGCCGATGCCGAGGCGCACGATCTCGTGCGGGGCGATGCGGGTGAGATCCCGGCCCATGAAGGTGAGCGCGCCCGCCTGCGGCCGGTAGATCCCGGTGAGCAGGTTGAACAGCGTCGACTTGCCGGCGCCGTTCGGCCCGATCACGCCCAGCACCTGGCCGCGGGCGAGGGTGAAAGAGACGTCGTCGAGCGCGGTGAGGCCGCCGAAGCGCATGGTGGCGCCCGCGCAGCGCAGGACGATATCGTTCACGGCCCGGCCTGGTAGCGGCGCAGGCGCCTGGGGAACAGGCCTTCGGGTCGGATCATCAGCATGCCGATCACGATCGCGCCGAACATCAAGAGGCGGTAATCGGAGAAGACCCGGAACTTCTCGGGCAGGATGGTGAGCATGGTGGCGCCGACGATGACGCCGAAGATGCTGTCCATGCCGCCCACGATGACCATGGTCATGATCGTGACCGAGACCAGGAAGGTGAAATTGTCGGGTGCGATGTAGCTGACGTAGAAGGCGTAGATCGTGCCGGCGAAGGCGGCGAGGAAGGCGTCGACCGCGAACGCCAGGACCTTGTACCAGGTGACGTTGATGCCCTGCAGGCGGGCCGCCAGCTCGTCGTTGCGGAGCGCATTCCAGGCGAGCCCGACGCGTGAGTTGTGCAGCCGCTTCGCCACCAGGATGGTCAGGAGCAGGAGCGTGAAGGTCAGATAGTAGAAGTTCGCCTGGCTGGGCAGGCGGACGCCGAAGAGGTCGATTGGCGCACGGAAGGAATGGCCGAACAGCGTCGGCGCCGGGATGCCGACCAGGCCGTTCGGCCCGCCGGTCCACTCGAAGTTGTTGATCAGCTGGTGGATGACCACGCCGAACGAGATCGTGACCAGCGCCAGGTAGTAGTCGCGGGTGCGCATGCACGGCAGGCCGAGCAGGAAGCCGAAGGCCGTGGCGGTGACCGCCGCCGCGATCAGCCCCAGCCAGAAGCTGACCCCGAAATGGATCGCGAGCAGCGCCGAGACGTAGGCGCCGATGCCGTAGGACGCGGCGGTGGCGAAGTTCGGGATGTTGGCGCTGCCGAGCTGGAAGTTCAGCGCCAGCGCCAGCACGGCGTAGATCTGCGCCAGGATCAGAAGATGCAGGACGTAGCTGTTGCCCCGAAGGAGGAAGGGGAACGCGACTACCAGGACGGCGGCCCACAGGAAGGCCGGCATTTGCGCGCGGCGAAAGCAGCCCTCGAGGAACCGGTCTATGGTGCGCTGGCGCTGGACCACGAACAGCGCGGCGGCCGCGAGCGACAGGAGCGCCAGAAGGATGATCCAAGATTCGGCGAGCATGAAGGCGAGGAACCAGGCAGCGCCTAAGGTCTCCAGGAGCACGACGACCAGCGCCGGCGGCACCTGGCCGAGCGTGGCGGTGGCCTGACCCAGCGTACCGGCGGCGCGCATGCGCTCAGACCTTCTCGACCACCTGCCGGCCGAGAATGCCGGAGGGCCTGAACACCAGGAACAGGATCACGAGCAGGAAGGCGAACACCTGACGATAGGCGGTGCCGCCCGGCACGACGGCCTGCGCCAGGGTCTCGATGCCGCCGAGCAGCAGGCCGCCGATCACCGCGCCGAAGACGCTGCCGAGGCCGCCGACCACGGCCGCCGAGAAGCCCATGAGCCCGGCGAGGATGCCGAAATCGAAGCGCACCACGCCGACATGGGTGGCGAAGAACAGACCCGCGATCGCGCCGATGGCCGAGGCGATGAAGAAGGTGGCGCGAAAGGTCCTGGCCGCATCGATGCCCATCATCATCGCCGCCTCGCGGTCCTGGGCGACGGCGCGGATGCAGATGCCCATGGGCGTGAAGCGCAGGAACGCGAAGATTGCGACCAGGATCAGGAGCGTGAGGCCGAGGTCGAGGAGCACGAACCAGCTCACCGGCACGCCCGCGAGCCACAGCGCGGTGCCGCCGAGCGGCGAGGGGAAGGCGTGCGGGTTGCTGCCCTGCGGGAAGAGGTGCCGGATCAGCTCGCGCAGCACGATGCCGAGCGCGACCGTGGCGACCAGCACCATGAGCGAGGGGGCGGCGGCGAAGGGGCGAATCACCACCTTCTCGATCACCACGCCGAGCCCGCCGACAGCGGCCACCGCGATCAGGCAGGCCGCCAGCAGCGCCGGCCCGCTGCCCAGGCCTGCAGCGCTGGCCAGCAGCGCCTGGAAGATGGCGAGCGCCACGAACGGCGCAATCAGCGAGACGTCGCCGTGCGAGAAATGGACGATGTCGAGGACGCCGAACAGGAGGCTGAAGCCGATCGCCAGGAGCGTGTAGATGCTCGCGAGCACCAGCCAGTTCACGAGCTGCTGGACGATCACCTGCTCCATGGTGGGCTCCGCACGGCCTGCCGGGGGCTTCGTACCTAGCGCGGCTGGCCGGACCTCGGCAATATCGTGCTCGCATTTGACTCGGCATATCGTCCTTCGTAAGCTCGATATATCGCGAGGGAGGCTTCAGGAATGGCGCTGAGGACGGGCGAGGCGTACCGCGAGTCGCTGCGGGACGAGCGCGAGGTCTGGATCAACGGCGAGCGGGTGAAGGACGTCACCCGGCACGCCGCCTTCCGCCCGATCGTCGAGGTGCGCGCCCGCATCTACGACATGGCGCACGAGGACCGCTACCGGGACGTCATGTCGTATGTCGCCGAGGACGTCGGCGAGCGCTGCGCGATCGGGCTGAAGCCGCCGCGCTCGCGCCAGGACTGGATCGACAAGCACGCCGCGGTCGATGCCGTGATGAAGGAGATCGGCGGCGTGGTCACCCGGGTCGGCGACGAGACCGCAGGCGAGATGTGGTCGCTGTACGACGGCCAGGACGTGCTCAACGAGGTCGACCCGCGCTTCGCCGAGAACATCCGCCGCCACGTCGACCTCGTGGTCCGGCACGATCCCTTCCACGTCTCGGCCAACACCGACCCGAAGGGCGACCGCTCCAAGCACCCGCGCGATCAGGACCCGGACATGCTCCTGCACGCGGTCAAGGAGACCGACGCCGGCATCGTCGTGCGCGGCGCCAAGTACGAGACCGCCGCCTCCTACGCCGACCAAGCGTTCGTCAAGCCGACGATCGCGAACTGGGGCGACGAGAAGTACTCCGAGTACGCCCTGGGCTTCATCTGCCCGATGGGCGCGCCCGGGCTCAAGCACATCTGCCGCACGGGCTTTGCCGCGATCAAGCCGGAGGTCGACTATCCCCTCTCCAACCGCTTCGACGAGGTAGACACGCTGCTGGTCTTCGACGATGTGCTGATCCCGTGGGAGAACGTGCTGTTCTATCGCCACACCCGGGCGGCGAGCTTCATCCGGGGCACGCTGCACCGCTACAGCGCGATGGCCTTCGTGCTGCGCATCCAGTACATCGCCGACATGCTGATCGGGGCGGC
>CAZXYL010000092.1:0-1947 GCA_964644915.1 uncultured Geminicoccaceae bacterium | reverse complement strand
GCCTTCAACGACTTCCGCTACCCCTCGGTCACGCAGTGGCAGGGCTGGACGCTCAGGTGGTTCGGCGAGCTCGCGCGCGACACCCGGATGTGGCAGGGCGTGATCCACTCGCTCATCATCGCCGCCGGCGTGATCGCGATCTCGCTGCCGCTCGGGCTCGCGGGCGCCCTGATCCTGACCCGCCTGGATTCGCGCTGGAACGGGGTCCTCTACGGCGTCATGGTCTCCCCGATCCTGACGCCTGGGATCATCCTCGGCATCTCGGCCCTGATCTTCTGGCAGAACTTCGGCGTCGGCGGCGGCAAGTTCCTGGCCACGATCGCGCAGTCCACCTTCATCGCCTCCTACTCGATGCTCCTGTTCATGGCGCGGCTGCAGCGGCAGGACCGCACGCTCGAGGAGGCAGCACTCGATCTCGGCGCCTCGCCGGTGATGGTGTTCCGCCGCATCACCCTGCCGTTCCTGGCCCCCACGATCTTCACCGCGGCGGTGATCGGCTTCCTGCAGTCGTTCGAGAACTACAACACCACGGTGTTCGCGATCGGCGGCGACTGGACGCTGGTGACCGAGATCGGCTCGCGCTTCCGCTTCGGGCTCTCGCCGGTGATCAACGTCATCGGCGTGATCTTCGTCGCCATCACGGTGATCGCGGCCGCGATCTATGTGGGCTTCCGCCAGCGCGAGCAGCGCCGCGCCCGCGCGGGGTGACGCCTGTCGATCGTGGTCTTCGTCGCGCCCGACGAGGTGGCGCAGGCATGATCCGCCGCATGCAGGGCACCCGGCGGCCGGCTGATCCTGCGAGCGCCGGCCCCGGCTCGACCCCTATTTGGCCGCGATTGCGGCCTCCCGCTCGGCCTCGTTCAGGAGCGGCATGACCTCCTTGGCCATGAGCTCCATCGAGCGCCGCCAGAGCGCCGGATCGTCCCAGTCGAGCCCCGCGAGAACGATGGTGCCGAACGGCCCGACCTGCTCGCGCACCGCGAGCAGCTTCTCGGCCACGGTCGCGGGGCTGCCGGCGATCACGATCTCGTCGAGCGCCCAGTCGACGGTCAGCGCACCGTCGTCGAACTCGTCGAGACCCTTGATGATCTGGTGCACGCCCGCCTTCTTCATCAGCCTGATCAGATAGTCGAAGTAGTAGCGGGGCGCGCAGTCCGGCCGGGCGATATCGGCGCGGGCCTCGGCGTCGGTCTCGGTCACCACCACCGTGCGGGCGAGCCGCCAGGCGCTGCCGTCCGCCTCGCGGCCGGCCTCGGCGCAGCCCTCCACGTAGCGCTGCCAGTGGGTGGCGGCGCTCGGCGCCGGGATGAAGTTGGCGCTGACCGGGATCCAGCCGCGCCTGCCCGCCTCCTTGATGAAGAACGGATACGGGCTCATGCCGGCGATCGCGATCGGCGGGTGCGGCTTCTGATAGGGCTTGGGCATGGCGCCGAGGCCGAGCTCGGGCACGTGCCACTCGTCCTGGCGGATCTGCCAGAACTCGCCCTCGATTCGATAGGGCGGCTCGCCGGCCCAGATCTCGAGGATGATGTCGATCGCCTCGAGCGTCATCTTGCCCCGGGCCATCGGGTCGTCGAGATGAAACAGCTCGAAGTCCGAGGGCAGGCCGCCCGGGCCGATGCCCATGATGAAGCGCCCTTCGGCGAGGTGGTCGAACATCGCGGCGAAGCCCGCGACCACCGCCGGATGCTGCTGTGGGAGGTTGAGCACGCCGGTGGCGAAGGTGATGCGCGAGGTGAGCGGGATCGCCTTGGCCATGAAGGTCAGAGGCGAGGTGATGGGCTCGGTCATCGAGCTGAAATGCTCGCCGATCCAGACCTCGTCGAAGCCCAGGCGGTCGGCGAGCAGGACCGCCTCGAAGTCCTCCTCGAGCACCGCGTGATAGTCGCGCGTCGGCGGGTGCAGCGGCATCATGAACAGACCGAGACGCATTTCTCCAGCCTCCCT
>CAZXYL010000091.1:0-1590 GCA_964644915.1 uncultured Geminicoccaceae bacterium | reverse complement strand
CACGCTGAGGCTGAGCTGAAGCACGCCCTGGCCGAGCGTGACCCCGGTGCTGAGCAGGAGGTCGCGGGCGGTCTCGACGTAGGGATCCAGAACGCCGGTCCAGGCGGTGCCCTGCTCGCTCAGATCCCGCCACCAGTCGTGCAGGCCCGCGCCGATCAGCGGCAGCTCCACGACCCAGCCGGGCGACCCCGGCAGCCCCTGGGCGAGCAGGGTGCGCACCATGGCCACAACCTCGGCGACATTGTTGGCCAGGCTCGAGCCGATCGCGACCGGCGGCAGGATAAGGACCACCGCGACCAGGAGCGTCATGAGGGCTGCCGCCAGGGTGCGTCGGCCGCCGAAGACCCGCACCAGCCAGTCATAGAGCGGCCAGGTCGAGAACGACAGGATCAGGGCCCAGAGCAGCGCCGAGACGAACGGCCGCAGGACCAGGACACAACCCGCGGCAACGACCGCCAGCAAGGCGATCGTGACGGTCTGCTCGATACGCTCCTGCGAGCCCACGGCTTCAAGGCGCTCCACGCTCTCGACCGGTCGGATCGACGGCCCCAGGGCTCGAGGATGGGATTGGGCTCATCGGTTGGGAGCTCGGGTCGGGCCCGGCATGGATGCGCCGGCTCGAGCCGGCTCGTGCCCGGCGGGGGCTTCGGCCGTCTCGGCAGCCGCCGCCTCCCGCGGCAGCTTCAGGTGCAGGATCATCGGCGCCGCGACGTAGATCGTGGAATAGGTCCCGATCAGGACGCCCCAGATCATCGCGATGGTGAAGTCGCGGATCACCGGGCCGCCGAACAGGACCAGGGCGAGCAGCGCCAGCAGAGTGGTGAGCGAGGTCATCACCGTCCGCGCCAGCGTCTCGTTGATCGAGCGGTCGATCAGCTCCGGCAGCGGCATCGACTTGTACCGGCGCAGGTTCTCGCGCACCCGGTCGTAGATCACGACGGTGTCGTTGAGCGAATAGCCGATGATCGTCAGCAGCGCGGCGATGGTGGTCAGGCCGAACTCGAGCCCGAACAGCGAGAACAGGCCGACGGTCGTCACGGCGTCGTGGATCAGCGCCAGGCCCGCGCCGAGGGCGAACTGCCACTCGAAGCGGAACCAGACGTAGATGCTGATCGCGATCAGGGCGTAGATCGTCGCCTGAGTCCCGGCCCAGAGCAGGTCCGCGCTGACCTTGGGGCCGACGAACTCGACGCGGCGGTAGCTGATCCCCTCGCCGAACCGGTCGGCCAGCGCCGTCTTGACCTCGTCGACCGCGGCACGTTGCGCCTGCTCGCCGCCGGCCTGGCGCTGAACCCGGATCAGCACGACCGACGGCTCACCGAACTCCTGCAGCGTGACCTCGCCGAGCCCGCGCCCGCCGAGGGCCGAGCGCATTTCGGCGAGATCGGCGGCCGGGCCCGGCATGCCGACCTCGATCAGCGTGCCGCCGCGGAAGTCGATGCCGAGGTTGAGGCCCTTGACCGGCAGCAGGATCAGGGTGAGCAGGACGAGGGCGCCCGATAAGGCGTAGGCGAGGTACTGGTAGCGGACGAACGGGATCCGGGTGCCATCAGGGACGAGGCGAAGGCTATGCATGTTCTCGATCCACAG
>CAZXYL010000090.1:0-4071 GCA_964644915.1 uncultured Geminicoccaceae bacterium | reverse complement strand
GACTGAGTTTGCCTATCTGTTTGTGGAAAATCCGGGCACATTGCTGAATCCACGCTTTCCACAGCGCCTCTACTACCACAGTTTTTCTATATAGAATCTTAGAAAGAAGTTAAGGAGGCGCGAAATGGCTGTGAAAAAAGTGCTGCTCCACGCGCTTCGGCGAGGGTCGCTGCCGCGCCCGCCGATCTGGCTGATGCGTCAGGCGGGCCGGTATCTCCCCGAGTATCGGGAGCTGCGGCGCGAGGCCAGAAGCTTCCTCGAGCTCTGCTACTCACCGGATCTGGCGGTCGAGATCACCCTGCAGCCGGTGCGCCGCTTCGGCATGGACGCCGCGATTCTGTTCTCGGATATTCTGGTGGTCCCCGACGCGCTCGGCGCCGGTGTCGAGTTCGCCGAGGGCCTGGGACCGAAGCTGCGGCCGGTTCGCGATGCGCGCGCGATCGCACGGCTCGACACGACGCGCCTGCACGCGCACCTCGCGCCGGTCTACGAGACCATCAGGCGGCTGCGCGCGGCATTGCCGGATGGGACGGCGCTGATCGGCTTTGCCGGGGCACCCTGGACGGTCGCGGCCTATATGGTCGAGGGGGAGACCTCGAAGGAGTTCATCCAGGCGCGCGGGTTCGCCCGACGCGACCCGGAGGCCTTTGCCGGGCTGATCGAGATCTTGACCGCGGCGACGCAGGACTATCTTCTTGCCCAGATCGAGGCCGGCGCCGAGGTCGTCCAGATCTTCGACAGCTGGGCCGGCATCCTGCCGGAGTCCGAGTTCATCCGCTGGTGCGAGCGGCCCCTGGGACAGATCGTGGACAGCATCCGCCAGGCCCACCCCGAGGTGCCGATCATCGTCTTTCCGCGCGGCGCGGGCGCCATGTACGCGCGCTTGGCGCACGAGGTCGCGGCGGATGGCCTGAGCCTCGACACCACGGTGCCGCTGGCCTGGGCGAAGCGGGAGCTGTCCGGCGTCTGTCTGCAGGGCAATCTCGATCCTGTGGCGCTTCTGGCCGGCGGTGAGACCTTGCGTGTGGAAACGGCACGCATCCTGAGCGTTATGGCGGGGACGCCGTTCATCTTCAATCTCGGCCACGGCGTCCTGCCGGAGACGGATCCCGCCGCGGTCGCGGCACTGGTCGAGCAGGTGAAGTCGACGGAACTCTCGAGCGGAGCGGGTTGAACGCACGATGTCGAAAACTGCGGTCGTATTGCTCAATCTCGGCGGGCCGGACAGTCTGGAAGCGGTGCGGCCCTTCCTGTTCAATCTGTTTTATGACCCGGCGATCACCGAGATGCCGGCGCCGTTTCGGTGGCTGTTCGCGAAGCTGATCACCGCCAAACGGGAGAAGGCGGTGCAGGCGAACTACGCCGTCATGGGGGGCAAGACGCCGCTGCTCGAGGAGACGCAGGCCCAGATCGACGCGCTCGAAGCGGCGCTCGCGGGGCCGGACGAGCTGCGCTGCTTCATGGCCATGCGCTACTGGCATCCGCTGAGCGAGCAGGCGGTCGCCGAGGTCGCGGCCTTCGGTCCGGATCTGATCGTGCTCCTGCCGCTCTATCCGCACTATTCGGCCGCGACCACGGGCTCGTCGCTCGCCGCCTGGCACCAGGCCGCGGCCGCCGCCGGGCTGCGCGCGCCCGTACGTACCGTCTGCTGCTACCCGCTCGAGCCCGGCTTCATCCGCGCGCATGCGGCACGGATCCGCGAGGTCTGGCCGAAGGCGGCGGCTGCGGGCCGGCCGCGCCTCCTGTTCTCCGCGCACGGCCTGCCCGAGGCGTTCATCAAGAAGGGCGATCCGTACCAGTGGCAGGTCGAGCAGACCTGCGCGGCGGTGGCGGCCGAGCTCGACCTGCCCGACCTCGACTGGCGCATCAGCTACCAGAGCCGGGTCGGGCCGCAGAAGTGGATCGAGCCCTATACGGAGGTGGAGGTCGAGCGCGCGGGGACGGATGGCGTGCCGCTGGTCATGAGCCCGATCGCTTTTGTTTCCGAGCACATCGAGACGCTGGTCGAGATGGACCACGATTACGCGGAAGTGGCGAAACAGGCAGGCGTGCCGGCCTATGCGCGGGTGCCGACGCTGTCCGCCCATCCGGACTTCATAGGCGCTCTGGCGGCGATGGTCCGCCGGCAGATCGAGGCCCCGGCGGACGCCCCCGAGCCGAGCTCGGCCGACTTCAGCCGCCTCTGCCCGGGCGGCTTCGGTCGCTGTCCCTGCAGGCCCGGCGCTGCTGCGGCGCCGCAACGGGCGGCGGCATGAGAGACCTTGCGCTGTGGCTCAAGGCACTCCACATCTTTGCTTTCACTGCCTGGATGGCCGGGCTCTGGTATCTGCCGCGCTTGATGATCTATCACAGCCAGGTCGCGCCGGGCAGCGAAGCTTCCGAAAAATACAAGGTGATGGAACGACGGCTGCTGCGCGGTATCACCACGCCGGCCATGCTGGGGACGTTGCTGTTCGGGATCTGGCTCGGCCTCGAGCAGGGCCAGTGGACCGAGGGCTGGCTGCACGCCAAGACCGCCCTCGTGCTGGCGCTCGCGGCCAGCCACGGCCTCTGCGCCCGGTTCGTGCGGGTCTTCGCCACCGACGGGCGCCCGGCCAGCGAGACCAGCCTGCGCTGGTTCAACGAAGTGCCGACGCTACTGTTCGTCGCCATCATCATCTTGGTCGTCTTCAAGCCCTTCTAAGTCGAGAGGTGTTCTGAAAGTGGTGCCCGCGTCCGAGCGACAGCTCCGATTCCCGTTTGACAGCGTTCACTCGATTGGCTAAGCACATGGCGTCCAACGATCCACGAAGTCTCGATCCCATTATTGGCGGTCCCCCCACGCGAAAGCGGCGCCCGCGCGCGCGAACGGAGCGCGTCGTCGGGCCGGCGTTCGACCAGAGCGGCGAGACTGAGGTGCTGCAGGATCCCCCCGCCCCCACTGCCCAGGCCGAGCCCGACCTCACGGGCTACATGAACCTGTCGGAACTCAAGCGGCGCTCGCCCGCGGAGCTGCTCGAGTATGCCGAGGAGCTCGGCATCGAGAACGCGAGCACGCTGCGCAAGCCGGACCTGGTGTTCGCGACGCTGAAGCGTCTGGCCGAGAGCGGCGTGCCGATCTACGGCGAAGGCGTGCTCGAGATCCTGCAGGACGGCTTCGGTTTCCTGCGCACGCCGGACGTCAACTACATGGCCGGGCCGGACGACATCTACGTGTCGCCGAGCCAGATCCGGCGCTTCGGCCTGCGCACCGGCGACATCGTCGACGGCGAGGTGCGCGCGCCCAAGGAGGGGGAGCGGTATTTCGCGCTGCTGCGCGTCAACACGATCAACTTCGATCCGCCCGACCGGGCGCGCCATCGCGTCCATTTCGACAACCTGACGCCGTTCTATCCGACCGAGAAGCTCACGCTCGAGGTCGAGGACGCCAGGGTCAAGGACATCAGCTGCCGGGTAATCGACATCGTGGCGCCGCTCGGCAAGGGCCAGCGCGCCCTGATCGTCGCCCAGCCGCGCACCGGCAAGACGATGCTGATGCAGAACATCGCGCACAGCATCATGGCCAATCACCCCGAGGTCTACCTGATCGTGCTGCTGATCGACGAGCGTCCGGAGGAGGTCACGGACATGGCCCGCTCGGTCCGCGGCGAGGTCGTGAGCTCGACCTTCGACGAGCCGGCGAGCCGGCATGTCCAGGTCGCCGAGATGGTGATCGAGAAGTCCAAGCGGCTGGTCGAGCATGGCCGCGACGTGGTGATCCTCCTGGACTCGATCACCCGCCTCGCGCGCGCCTACAACACGGTGGTGCCGTCCTCGGGCAAGGTGCTCACCGGCGGTGTGGACGCCAATGCGCTGCAGCGTCCGAAGCGCTTTTTCGGGGCCGCGCGCAACATCGAGGAGGGCGGCAGCCTCACCATCATCGCCACCGCGCTGATCGATACCGGCTCGCGTATGGACGAGGTGATCTTCGAGGAGTTCAAGGGCACCGGCAATTCCGAGTTTCAGCTCGACCGGCGCCTCGCCGACAAGCGTGTCTATCCGGGGCTCGATATCACCACGTCCGGCACCCGCAAGGCCGAGCTCCTGGTGGAC
>CAZXYL010000089.1:0-3777 GCA_964644915.1 uncultured Geminicoccaceae bacterium | reverse complement strand
GATGTCGGCCACGATGCTCTGGATCCGAATGATCTTGGCGTCGGTCATTGCAGCTCTTCGGCGTCCGGCAGGATCAGCGTGAAGCAGTCCGGATAGGCCGGGGCGGGCCGGCCGACCTTCCAGCACCACCGACCCTCGGCGTCGTCGGGCTCGAAACCCAGGCGAGGGTACAGGTCCTGGGTCTGCTGGTTCTTGGCGGTAGGCAGGTAGTCTCCGACCACCCGGGTCAGACCCTCTGCCTCGGCGAAGCGCAGCAGCCATGCGACCATCGCGTCCTCGACCTTGCGGCCAATGATCCGGCAGCTGATGAGGAAGGTATCGATGTGCAGGTCCGTCTCCTCCTTGCACAGGATCAGGACGCCGGTCAGGCCGTAGTCGCCGAAGCGGTCGGCGAGATGGGTGTGGAGCACGAAGGCGTCGTCCCGGGCGAGAAACGCAGCGATGTCCTGCTCGCCGTAGCGGCGCGTGGTCAGGTTGAACTGGTTGGTCTTGCGCGTCAGCTGGGCGACGCGCGGCACCTGGGCCGGGCCGGTCCAGGCGAGCTCGAGCCGCATCTCGAGCGAGCGCAGGTAGTCGTCGATCGAGGCGAAGGCGGTGCGGGCGCGCGTGCGCGCCGCCGCGGCCCGGTACATGCTGCTGCGCTTCGCGTCCTCCTGCGACCACTCGAGCAGGTCGAGGCCGTCGAGCCGCTCGATCAGCCGCGCGAGCTCGAGCGGGTCCGGCGGCGCCTGGATCACCCGCACCTCCGGCAGGCGCTCGCGGATCAGGGCACATTCGAACGCGCTGTCGTCGATGAAGATCATCGCATCCAGGCCGATGTTCAGCTCCTCGGCGAGCGCGATCAGATTGCCGACCTTGTCCTCCCAGTTGACCCGCGTCGCCGATAAGTGCTCGCGCTTGAGCACCTGGAAGGGGTGCCCATCCAGCACCTGAAGCACGTCGGCCTCGTTGTTCTTGCTGCACAGCGCGAGGATGACGCCGCGGTCGTGCAGGCTGAGCAGGGCATCCTGGAAGGCGACGAAAGCGCTCCCCGGATGGTCCGGGCCGAGCGCGATGCCGTCGATGCCGTCCTCGCCGATGATCCCGCCCCAGAGCGTATTGTCGCAGTCGAGCACCACGCACTTGTGGCGCGGCGTCCGCGCCGCGGCGATCACCCGGCGGAGCAGCGCCGCGAGCGCGTCCAGGCCCTCGGCGCTGTAGGGCAGGCGGGCATACGCCCACATGCGCGGATCGTAGGCGTGGCGCCGCCCGACCTCGGCGATCGCCGCGTCGAGGTCGACCAGGAAGACGCCGGCGCGTGCGCGGCAGATCTCGGCCAGGCTCTCGTTCAGCCTGCCGACCAGGCGGCGCTGGCCGTCCGCGACCCGGGGCTCGCCGAGCCCGAACGCGCCGGGCGGCAGCTCGAAACTGCACAAGAAGACGGTCGCGGCCGGCCAGCGCGCGCGCAGGCCGTCGAGCCAGCCGGTGATCCGCTCCAGCACCTCGGCGGCGAGCTGCGCCCGCTGTTCGGCCGATGTGCCGATGTAGCGGCGGATCAGCGCGGGTGCCAGCTCGTCGAGGCGGGCGGCGATGACGACGATATCGGGCGTGAGATCGGGCAGGGCGCCCTGGCCCGCGATCTCCTGCTCGAACTGGTTGTACTCGCCGAAGCTGATCTCGAGGTTCAGCCCGTCGCGCAACGCGTGCGCCCGCAGACGCGGCGCGAGCGGATCGAGCGTGATCGAGCGGAGCACGTATACCCGCGTCAGCGCGAGCGGGTGGCCACGCTCCATCAGGCGGTCGATCCCCCGGTTGACCAGGGCGATGGCGCCGGCGCTCCGGTCCGCCTCGGCGAGCGCCACGAGCTCCGTGCGCGCCTCCGCAAGGCGTCCGGCGTCCAGATGTCGTTCGATGGTCTCGCGACTCACGGCGCTTCCAGCAGTTCGATCAGATGGCGCGTCCTCAGGAACACGAAGGCGACCCGGCGGCCGCCGAACAGCACGGCCGGCGCCGGCGCCCGCACCGGCATGGCGCCCGCGGCGCGCAGGCGCGCGAGCTCGGCCTCGAGATCGGCGGCCTCGTAGCAGGTGTGCGCGAGCCCGCCGCCGCGCTCCGCCTGGCGCGCGACCGGGGAGGTCGGCGAGCCCGGCTCGATCAGCTCGAGCCCCGGCCCGTCGGCGGCATCGGCGAGCATCACCACCCTGGCGTCCTGATGCGGATCGTAGACCGGCGACCCGGTGGGCTCCAGGTTCAGGGCGGTACGGTAATGCGCCAGCGCGTCGGTGATCGAGGGCACCACGACACCGACGTGGTGCAGCCTCATGTCGCCTCCACTTCCGGCCGACGAACCACCCGCGCCGGGTTGCCGATCACCGTGCAGCCGGCCGGGACATCGCCGCCGACCACCGCGCCGATCCCGACCACGGCCCGATCGCCGACTTTGATGCGCGGCATCAGCACGGCGCCGGCACCGATCCCGACCTCGTCGCCGAGCACGACCTGCCCGTTGAGCACGGCGCCGGGGTTGATCTGGCAGCCGGTGCCCACGACCACGTCGTGCGCGACCACGGCGTTGAGGTTGACGACGTTGAAGTCGCCGATGCGGACGTCGGCCGTCAGCCTGGCGCCCGCGGCGACGTAGTTGCCGCTGCCCATCGACAGCCAGCCCGGATCGGCCGTCGCCTGGGGATGGATCACGTTCGGGAAGGTGAACCGCGGGCCGAGCGCCCGGACGCGCTCGACGGTCGCGCGATGCGCCGCCCGATCACCGATCGCGACATAAAGCCCGACCTCGCCCGATTGCTCGGCCAGCGCGGCGACGCCGCCGAGCACCGGCAGTCCGTGCACCTGCCGGCCGGGCTCGACGCCGTCATCGAGGAAGCCGATCGGCTCGAACTCCGCCCCGGCACGTGCTGCCAGTGCCACCTCGCAGCCGAGGCCGCCGCAGCCATAGATGATCAGGAGTTGTCGCGCCATGCGCCCGACAGCGATTGAATGCGCGGCGTTCATGCCGGACGCCTCCCTCTCTGTCAAGGATTGCACCCCCTCGCCTCCGCCATTACCCTGGCGCTCCGCCGGGTGTGACACTGGCCGAGGTGAATGATCACGGATATCCCGTGGCGGCTCCGGCGCATCGGACGGAAACTTCAACCAGGCCGTGAGTTGAATTGACTCCGGACGCCGGCTGGGGCACAGCTCCCGGCATGCATGCGCTCGCCGCGGCGATGCGCCCGATAGGTGATGGGCTTCGGCTCGACGTGCTTTCCTCCAGAGATGAGGCGGCCCTCCTGCGGCTTCGGACCTTGCGGCCGAGAGGGTGCACGAGATCGATCTCGCCGGTGGCGCGGGCCGGCGTGCGCACAAGGGGATGCTGATGACGGCATGGCCGCATTACGCCGAGGATGAGATCGCGGCCGCGCTCGCGGTCCTGCGCTCCGGCCGGGTCAACTATTGGAACGGCGAGGAAGGCCGGGCCTTCGAGCAGGAGTTTGCGGACGTCTGCGGCGCGCGCTTCGCGGTCGCGCTCGGGAACGGGACCGTGGCCCTGGAGCTGGCTCTGCGCGTCCTCGGGGTGGGTGACGGCGACGAGGTGGTCGTGACGCCGCGCAGCTTCATCGCATCGGCCAGCTGCGCCGCCATGGTCGGGGCGAGGCCGGTGTTCGCGGAAGTGGACCGTGACAGCCAGAACCTCACCGCGGCGTCGATCCGGGCCGTGCTCACGCCCCGCACCCGGGCCGTGATCGCGGTCCATCTCGCCGGCTGGCCGTGCGACATGGACCCCATTCTCGAGCTCGCGCG
>CAZXYL010000088.1:0-2125 GCA_964644915.1 uncultured Geminicoccaceae bacterium | reverse complement strand
TATGACGGGGGGTTCGGCACGCCGGCCGAGATGGTGCTCGGCGGGCGCTACGACGGCGCGCCGATCGGATTCGCCGAGGTCGATGTCTACGCCACGGTCGGCGTGGCCCGAGCCCTCTCCGGCGCGGATCAGCAGAGGCTGATTGACTGGGCAGCCAGCAAGTGGAACGCGTGAATGGTTGATCGCACGCCGCAGCAGTTCCCGGACGGCGAGCCCAACGGGATCACCGACAACACGACGGCCATCCAGGCGGCAATCGATGCCTGGCAGCCCGGCGATCAGGTGGTCATTTCCGGCGGCACGTTCCGGACCTCGAACAAGCTGGTGATCCCGACCAACGGTCTGATCGTCCGGGGTGACGGCGAGATCCGCGCGCGCTCCGTGTTCCCGGCCAACTCGACCCTGTTCGAGGTCACCGGCACGGGCGTGGTCTACGATGTGGACGGCCTCGAGCTCGACCAAGCCGATGTCATGGTCAGCGGCGACAGTATCCGGGCGGTCGCCGCAGTCGGGCTGCAGGTTTTGAACGTGATCTCGCGCGGGACGCAGGAGGCGTTCGTTCGGCTCGACAGCTTCAGCACCGATGTCGTGATCGCCGGCTGCGATCATCTCGGCAAGGGCTACGGCGTGGTGACCTTCGATGCCGCCGGCCTTGCTCGCATCGCCGTGCGGGACAGCGTCTTCGAGCACCCGGGCACCGGCACGGCCGGTGACGGCGTGCAGCTTAGCTGCCCGACGCATGGCGCGAGCGAAGTGGCCATCGTGGGCTGCATCGCCAGGGGCTACGTCGGCGAGGCCACCAACCAGGGCATGGGCTTCGGCTTCGCCCGGGTGACGGATGGGCGCCTTGTCGGCTGCCGTGCGGAGAGCTGCGAAGGCGACGGCTTTCATCTCGAGCACGAGAGCCACCGCTGGACGTGCGCGGACCTGAAGGCGCTCGACATCGGCGTCGCGGCGCCCGCGGGCGGCAACGGCTCCGGCCTGATCGCCTACGACAGCGACGACATCACGATCGTCATCATGAGCGCGCGCAACTGCGCTTTCCACGGCATCGCGCTGAGCGGTCAGGGCAAGGCCGGCATGGTGCCGAGCCAGTTGCGGCTGAACGGCCTGATCGAGCGCTGCTCGATCGACACGACCCGGCGCGACGGCATTCACCTGACGGCGCAGAAGGACTTCCGGATCGACCGCAACTGGGTGCGGGACCCCTCGCTCGGCAACCCGCTCGTCTACGCGGGCATCCACGTCGGCCGGCAGGGCGGGACGAGCCTAGAGAACCAGGACGGCACGGGCTTCGGCAACACGGTGGTCCTGAGCGGCGTCTCGACGCCACTCGGCGAGATCGTCGTGCGCCCGGCCAGCGTGAACGTATCCATCGATGGTGTGAGCGGCACGTCGATCCTCCGTATCACGGAGGAGGGCGAGGAGCGGATCACCGAAAGTGGCGAGCAGCGGGCCTTGGAGGCTGCATAATGGCGAAGCGAATCAGCGAGCTTCCGGCGGCGGCGGCCGTCGCAGATACCGACGAGTTCGAGCTCAACCAGGGTGGGACCTCGCGCAAGTCCACGCGCGCGCAGATCGTGAACGGCCTGGCGAGCGCCACGCACGCGCACACCCTCGCCGACATCACCGACGCGGGCGCGCTTGCGGCCAAGGACAGCGTGGGTGCCGCGGACATCGATCCGGATGCGATCGGGACCGCGAGCATTCAGGACGGCGCGGTCATCCCGGCCAAGCTGGACCGGGCGTATTCGGAGGCGGGCCACGGCCACGCGGACGCGACCACCAGCGCCGCCGGCTTCATGTCAGGTTCCGACAAGTCCAAGCTCGACGGCATCGAGGCCGGCGCGCAGGTGAACCGCGCCCTCGCCTCGCAGGCCGAGGCCGAGGCGGGTACGGACAACGCGAAGGGCATGACGCCCCTGCGCACCGCACAGGCGATCGCGGCGCAGGCGGCACCGGCAAGCCACCAGCACACGCTGGCGGATGTGACCGACGCCGGATCGCTCGCCGCGCTCGATACCGTCGGCTCGGCCCAGATCGACGACGGCGCGGTCACCCCGGCCAAGCTGGACCGGGCGTATTCGGAGGTGGGCCACGGCCACGCGGACGCGACCACCAGCGC
>CAZXYL010000087.1:0-5018 GCA_964644915.1 uncultured Geminicoccaceae bacterium | reverse complement strand
GAGCGGGCGGCGTTCGCCCGCATCGAGCAGGCGGTGCAACTGCCCATGTACGGTGGCGACTGCTACGCCTACGGGCTGCTCGCCATGGGGTTTGCCGATGTGATCGTGGAGGCCGATCTGGACGGGCACGACTTCTTCGCGCTCGTGCCGGTGATCGAGGGCGCCGGTGGCACGATCACCGATTGGCAGGGTGCGCCGCTGTCGAGGGCGTCCGACGGCCGGGTTCTGGCCGCGGGCGACTCTCGGGTGCACGCACAAGCCCTTGAATCCTTGTCGTCAACGGATCATTAAACCTCCTCCAGCATCTAGGCCCGGTGGTGGAGTTTCCTTATATGGTGCCACCAAAGGTTAGGCCGTTCGCGGATTTGGGAGCGATTGTTCATGGGTAAGCGGCTGCGCCCGGCGGTGTTGTTGAGCGTCCTCGCCACCTTCAGCTTCGTCACCGTGACGCAGGCGGAAGACGCGGTCGAGCCGGTGCACGGCGCCGCCATGTACGACGATCTGAGGTACGGGCCCGACTTCGAGCATTTCGACTACGTCGATCCCAACGCTCCCAAGGGCGGCACGCTCACGCTCTCCGCGATCGGCAGCTTCGACAATCTCAATCCGTACATCCTGCGCGGCACCTCCGCAGCCGGGCTCGGGCTGATGTTCGAAAGCCTGACCACCGGTGGCCTCGACGAGCCGTTCTCCGAGTACGGTCTGATCGCCGAGACGATCGAGATCCCCGAGGATCGCTCGTGGGTCGCCTTCACCCTGCGCGCCGAGGCGCGCTGGCACGACGGCCGCCCGATCACGGTCGAGGACGTGATCTGGACCCTCGAGACCCTCAAGACCGAGGGTCATCCGTTCTACCGCGCCTATTACGCCAACATCGCCAAGGCGGAGGCCGACGGCGAGCGGCGCGTCAAGATGACCTTCGATGGCACGATCAACCGCGAGCTGCCGCTGATCGCCGGGCAGATGCCGGTCCTGCCCAAGCATTACTTCGAGGAGCACGAGTTCGACCGGACCACGCTCCAGCCCCTGGTCGGCAGCGGTCCCTACAAGGTCCGGCGCGTCGACCCCGGCCGCACGATCGTCTATGAGCGCGTGAGGGATCACTGGGGCGCCGACCTGCCGGTGAACCGCGGCCGCTACAACTACGACGAGGTCCGCTACGAGTACTTCCGCGACGCCAATGTCGCGCTCGAGGCCTTCAAGGCCGGCGAGTACGACTTCCGGCTCGAGAACAGCTCGCGGTTGTGGGCGACCGCCTATACCGGCCCGGCGATCGAGGCCGGCCAGATCGTGCTGGAGGAGATCCCGCACGAGCGCGGCACCGGGATGCAGGGCTTCGTGTTCAACACCCGGCGCGACATGTTCAAGGACCCGAGGACCCGCCAGGCGCTCGCCTACGCCTTCGACTTCGAGTGGACCAATCAGAACCTGTTCTACGGCCAGTACGAGCGCACCGAGAGCTACTTCTCCAACACCGAGCTCGGGGCGGAGGGCCTGCCGGGCGAGGGCGAGCTGGCTCTGCTCGAGCCGTACCGCGACAGCCTGCCCGAGGACGTCTTCACCCAGGACTACGAGCCCCCCTCGACCGAAGTCGCCGGTGGCCTGCGCTCCAACCTGCGGACCGCGCTCGAGATGCTGCAGGAGGTCGGCTGGGAGGTGCGCGACGGCCGCATGGTGCACGGCGAGACCGGACGGCCGTTCGAGTTCGAGATCCTGCTGGTCTCGCCCGAGTTCGAGCGCATCGCCGGCCCGTTCGTGCAGAACCTGAGGCGGCTCGGCATCGAGGCGCGGATCCGCACGGTCGATACCGCCCAGTACCAGAACCGCGTCGACCAGTTCGATTTCGACATGGTCACCACCGTCTGGGGCCAGAGCCTCTCGCCCGGCAACGAGCAGCGCGACTTCTGGAGCAGCGAGGCGGCCGACACGCCGGGCAGCCGTAATCTGGCCGGGATCAAGGATCCGGTCGTGGATGCGGTGATCGACAAGATCATCACGGCCCCGACCCGCGACGACCTGATCGCCGCCACCCGCGCGCTCGACCGCGTCCTCCTCTGGGGCCACTACGTGATCCCGCACTGGCACATCCGCTACGAGCGGGTCGCGTACTGGGACAAGTTCGCCCGCGCCGAGGACCCGACGTACGGCATCGACCTGTACGCCTGGTGGGTCGATCCGGCCAAGGTCGCGCAGCTGCCGCGGCGCGGCCAGCGGGCCGGCGCCCAGGCGGCGGAGGACTAGGACCGGGGCTCGCCCGCGCAGGTCGCCTCCATGCTCGCGTACATCGTCCGGCGGCTGCTGCTGATCATCCCGACCCTGTTCGGGATCATGGTGATCAACTTCATCGTCATTCAGGCGGCGCCGGGCGGCCCGGTCGAGCAGCTGATCGCCCAGATCCAAGGCACGGCGGTCGACCCGACGGCGCGGGTCAGCGGCCTTGCGGTCGGCGAGATCGAGCGCGGTCGCGATGCCGCACCGGTCGGCGAGCAGGCGAGCCGCTATCGCGGCGCGCAAGGCCTGCCGCCCGAGTTCATCGCCGAGCTCGAGCGCCTGTACGGCTTCGACAAGCCGGCGCACGAGCGCTTCTTGCAGATGCTGGGCAACTACCTGCGCTTCGATTTCGGCACCAGCTACTTCCGCGACGAGACCGTGGTCAACCTGGTGCTCGAGAAGATGCCGGTCTCGATCTCGCTCGGCTTGTGGACCACGCTGCTGACCTATCTGATCTCGATCCCGCTCGGCATCCGCAAGGCGGTTCGCGACGGCAGCAGGTTCGACGTCTGGACCAGCGGGCTGGTGATCGTCGGCAACGCGATACCGAGCTTCCTGTTCGCGATCCTTCTGATCGTGCTGTTCGCGGGCGGCAGCTTCTTCGACTTGTTCCCCTTGCGTGGCCTCACCTCGGAGAACTGGCACGAGCTGTCCTGGCCCGCGCGCATCCTGGATTACTTCTGGCACCTGACGCTGCCGCTGCTGGCGCTGATGATCGGCGCGTTCGCCGGGCTGACCATGCTGACCAAGAACTCCTTCCTCGAGGAGATCAACAAGCAGTACGTGATGACCGCCAAGGCCAAGGGCCTGACCGAGCGCCAGGTCCTCTACGGCCACGTGTTTCGCAACGGCATGCTGATCATCATCGCGGGCTTCCCGGGCGCGTTCGTCTCGATCCTGTTCACCGGCGCGCTCCTGATCGAGATCATCTTCTCGCTCGACGGCCTGGGGCTGCTCGGCTTCAACGCCGCGCTCAATCGCGACTACCCGGTCATGTTCGGCACGCTTTACGTCTTCAGCCTGCTCGGGCTGCTCATGAACCTGATCTCGGACCTCATGTACGTGGTGGTCGATCCGCGCATCGACTTCGAGACGCGGGAGGTCTGATGGCGACGGTCGCCGAGCGCCGCAGCGGGCCGCGGGAGCGTCTGTTCGGCATCCCCTTGCGGCTCTCCCCGATCAATCAGCGGCGGCTCGCCCACTTCAGAGCCAACCGGCGCGGCTACTGGTCCTTCTACATCTTCCTGTTCCTGTTCGTGCTCACCCTCGGTGCCGAGCTGATCGCGAACGACCGGCCGATCCTGATCCGCTACGAGGGCGAGCTCTACTATCCGATCCTGCGTGCCTACCCGGAGACCACCTTCGGCGGCTTCTTCCCGACCGAGGCGGTCTACACCGATCCGGTGGTGCAGGAGTTGATCGAGGAGGGGGGCTGGGCGATCTGGCCGCCGATCCCCTACCGCTACAACACCGTGATCCAAGACCTGCCGCGGCCGGCGCCCTCCCCGCCGAGCGCGCAGAACTGGCTCGGCACCGACGATCAGGCGCGCGACGTCGCGGCGCGGGTGATCTACGGGTTTCGGATCTCGGTCCTCTTCGGCCTGACGCTCACCATCCTGAGCTCGATCGTCGGGGTCGCCGCGGGTGCGGCGCAGGGTTTCTACGGCGGCTGGCTCGACCTGCTGTTCCAGCGCTTCATCGAGATCTGGAACTCGATGCCCACCCTCTACATGCTGATCATCCTCGCGAGCGTGGTCATGCCCACCTTCTGGTGGCTCCTGGGCCTTTTGCTGCTGTTCAGCTGGACCGCGCTCGTGGGCGTCGTGCGCGCGGAGTTCCTGCGCGCGCGCAACTTCGACTTCGTGCGCGCGGCGCGGGCACTGGGCGTGAGCAATCTCACGATCATGCGCCGCCACGTGCTGCCGAACGCCATGGTGGCGACGCTCACCTTCATGCCGTTCCTGCTCATCGGGGCGATCACCAGCCTGACCTCGCTCGACTTTCTGGGCTTCGGCCTGCCGCCGGGCTCGCCTTCGCTGGGCGAATTGCTCGCCCAGGGCAAGAACAACCTCCAGGCGCCCTGGCTCGGCATCTCGGGCTTCGTCGTCCTCGCGGTCATGCTCTCGCTCCTGATCTTCATCGGCGAGGCGGTGCGCGACGCGTTCGACCCGCGCAAGACCTTCCGCTGACGATGAGGACCCGGCGATGAGCCTCGTTCAGGTGCGCGACCTCTCGGTCAGCTTCAAGGTCGAGGGCGGCGAGCTCGCGGCCGTGCGCAAGGTCTCGTTCGAGATCGAGAAGGGCGAGACGGTGGCCCTGGTCGGCGAGAGCGGCTCCGGCAAGTCGGTCACGGCGCTCTCGATCGTGCAGCTTCTGCCCTACCCCAAGGCCTGGCACCCGAGCGGCTCGATCGAGCTCGACGGCCAGGAGGTCGTGGACGCCGACGAGGCGGTCCTGCGCAAGATCCGCGGCGATCGCGTCGGCATGATCTTCCAGGAGCCGATGACCTCGCTCAACCCGCTGCACAAGGTCGAGAAGCAGGTCAGCGAGACCCTGACCCTGCACCGCGGCATGAGCCGCGCCGAAGCGCGCGCGCGCACCCTGGAGCTGCTCCACCTCGTGCGCCTGCAGGACGCCGAGAGCCGGCTCGACTCCTTCCCGCACCAGCTCTCGGGCGGCCAGCGCCAGCGGGTCATGATCGCGATGGCGCTCGCCAACGAGCCCGACCTCCTGATCGCCGACGAGCC
>CAZXYL010000086.1:0-2210 GCA_964644915.1 uncultured Geminicoccaceae bacterium | reverse complement strand
CGGCGAGCTCGCGGGCGATGCCGATCACGCCGAAGCAGTCGCTGCGGTTCGGCGTGAGGTCGACGTCGATCACCGGCCCCTCGATGCGGATCACCTCGCTCGCCGGCCGGCCGACCGGGGCGTCGGGATCGAGCTCGATGATGCCGGCATGGTCCTCGCCGAGCTCGAGCTCGGCCGCCGAGCAGAGCATGCCGTTGCTCACGACGCCGCGGATCTCCGCGCGCTTCAGAACCTGGCCCGTGGCCGGAATGGTGGCGCCGACCGGGGCGAAGACGCCCTTCATGCCGAGGTGCACGTTGGGCGCGCCGCACACCACCTCGAGCGTCTCGCTGCCGGTGTGGACCTCGCATAAGGACAGCCGCTCGGCCTTGGGATGCCGGCGCACGCCGACCACCTCGGCGACCGTGAACGGCGAAAGGTCGGCGCCACGCGCCTCGACGCTGTCCACCTCGAGCCCGAGGGAGGTGAGCGTCTCGACGATCTCCTCGACCGTCGCTTCCGTCTCCAGATGCTCTTTCAGCCAGGGTAGCGTGAACTTCATCGGGACAGCCCGCCGTACGTGGTCGGCACGTCCAAAGGCACGAAGCCGTAGTGGCGCAGCCAGCGCAGATCGGCCTCGAAGAAGGTGCGCAGATCCGGGATGCCGTACTTCAGCATCGCGACCCGGTCGATCCCGAGCCCGAAGGCGAAGCCCTGCCATTGCTCGGGATCCAGGTTCACGGCGCGCAGCACGTTGGGATGCACCATGCCGCAGCCCAGGATCTCCAGCCAGTCGCTGCCCTCGCCGACCACCAGCTCGCCCCCGCCGCGCCGGCAGCCCACATCCATCTCGGCCGACGGCTCCGTGAACGGGAAATAGCTCGGGCGGAAGCGCACCCGGATGTCGTCGCGCTCGAAGAACGCGCGCACGAATTCGGTGAGGCAACCCTTGAGGTGGCCCATGTGCGTCCGGCGGTCGATCAGGAGCCCTTCTACCTGGTGGAACATGGGCGTGTGCGTCATGTCGGAATCGCGCCGGTAGGTGCGCCCGGGCGCGATGATCCGATAGGGCGGCGGGCCGGCCTGCATGGTGCGGATCTGCACCGGGCTCGTGTGCGTGCGCAGCACCACCGGATGCCCCTCGTGCTCGCCCTCGAGAAAGAACGTGTCCTGCATCTGCCGCGCCGGATGATCCGGCGGGATATTGAGCGCTGCGAAGTTGTGGAAGTCGTCCTCGACGTCCGGCCCCTCGGCGACCGCGAAGCCCATGTCGCCGAAGATCGCGATCAGCTCCTCGGTGACCTGGCTCACCGGATGGACGCGCCCGTCCGGCATCGGCCGCACGGGCAAGGTGACGTCGACGCGCTCGTGGCCCAGCCGCGCATCCAGGGCCCTCGCTTCCAGCTCGGTCCGGCGCGCCGAGATCGCCTCCGTCACGGTCTCCTTGAGCTCGTTGTAGCGCTGGCCTGCGGCCCGCCTCGCCTCCGGCTCGAGCTGCCCCAGGCTCTTGGTCAGGCTCGTGACCGCACCCTTCTTGCCGAGCGCGCTGACGCGGACCTGCTCGAGGGCCGCGAGATCACCGGCGGCATGCACCTCGCCCAACAGCTGGTCCTGAAGACGCTCGACGTCGACGTTGTGCATCTGGCGGATTGCTCCTTCGCTCTGGCAACGTCACCCGATCGGCCAAGCCACCGGGATCTAAGGGCGCGTCCAGAAACAAACAAGGGGCCACTCGGCCCCTTGCGGCTTACCTGGATGGGCCGAAGCCCGTCTATTCCTGGAGCGCCGCCTGGGCCTGCCGGGCGAGGCCGGTAAACGACGACGGGTCGCGCACCGCGATGTCGGCCAGGACCTTGCGGTCGATCTCGATCCCGGCCGTCTTCAGGCCGTGGATCATGGTGCCGTAGGTCAGGCCTTCCTGGCGCGCGGCGGCGTTGATGCGCTGAATCCACAAGGAGCGGAAGTCTCGCTTCCTGTTCCGGCGGTCCCGATACGCGTACTGCAGCCCCTTCTCGACCCGGTTGAGCGCCAGACGGAAGCAGTTCTTGCTGCGGCCGCGATAGCCTTTGGCCAGGGCGACCACCTTCTTGTGGCGCGCCTTGCTGATGGTGCCTCTCTTGATCCTCGCCATGTACCGCTGTCCCGGATTCCTACGCGTCCAGCTCGCCCCGTCCCGCTAGTCGGCGCCGTAGGGCAGCATCCGCCTGACCAGCTTCACATCGGCCGCGCTG
>CAZXYL010000085.1:0-6026 GCA_964644915.1 uncultured Geminicoccaceae bacterium | reverse complement strand
ACGAGTACTGCCTGGCCTACGCCGCGCAGGGCCGGCGCGGCGACGAGGGCGGCGCCTCGGCGGAGGTGCGGCGTTTCCTCGAGCGGGCGCTGGCGGCGCTCGACGGCCTCACGGACGCGGCCGCCTCCGGGTTCGAGGGCGCGAGCGATCGGGGCGACGCCGGGCGGGCGTTCCTGGGCGTGGTCCGCCAGGACGTCGAGAAGGCGCGCGCAGCGATCCGCCTGGTCCTGGCTCAACAAGCGATCAGCTCGCAGCTGGTCGACAACCTCAACGCCTCGATCCACCTGCGGGCCCTGCTCACCGACTTGTTTCTGATCGACGAAACCCTGAAGGCCCGGACTTGACATGGAGGAAGGATCGGGCGCGAAACCGACCGTCGGCTTCATCGGCCTCGGCCCGTTGGGCGCGCCGATGGCCAAGCGCGTGCTGCGCGCCGGCTTCCGCCTGCAGATCTATGATTTCGAGGCTGACGCCGTCCGCTACTTCCACATGGAGACCGGCGGCGAGATCGCCGCCAACCCGCGCATGATGGCGGAGACCTGCGACATCGTGCTGGTCATGCTGGCGCGGCCGGCCGAGGTCCGCGCGATCGCGACGGGCCGCGAGGGCGTGGTGCACGGCTTCGGCCCCGGCAAGCTCCTGGTCGACATGAGCGCGTCGGCGCCGTCCCAGACGAAGGAGATCGCAAAGGAGCTCCATCGCGCCGGCCTCGCCATGATCGATGCGCCCCCGCTCGGCGGCCTCGCGGAGCTCCGCTCCGGCAAGCTCGTTCTGCTCGCGGGCGGCGAGGACGAGGTCGTCGAGCGCTGCCGGCCGGTGCTGGAGAGCTTCGGCTCGCGTCTGATCAGGACCGGCCCGGTCGGCTCTGCCCATGCCGCGAAGGCTCTGTGCGGCCAGCTCACGGCGCTCTGCCTGCTCGCCACGGCCGAGGCGGTCGTCATCGGGCGGCGCGCGGGCCTCGATCCGGGCCCGCTGCTGGAGGCGCTGAACGCGTCAGCGGGCACCAATTACGCCCCGCAGGAGACCATCCCGCGCCAGGTGCTCTCGCGCGACTTCGGCTCCGGCATCGGCCTCGATGCGGTCATGGCCGATCTGCAGCATGCGCTCGAGATGGCGCGCGAGGGCGAGCTGCCGGCCCCGCTCAGCGCGCTCTGCCGGGAGATGTGGGCGACCGCGCGCCTCTCGCTCGGCCCGGGGCAGGACCACACGCGGCTGGTCCGCTGGCTGGAGCAGCTCGCCAAGGTCGGGCTCACGGGCTCACGATAGGGCGTCGCGGCCCGGTCAGGCCGGCACGGAGACGATGAACCGGGTGCCTGGCTCGGTCCGCTCGACCATGAGCCGGCCCTCGATCTGCGCGATCAAGGCCCTGACCAGCGACATGCCGATGCCCCGGCCCGCCTCGGCCGGATCGATTCCCACGACGCCCACGCCGTGATCGATCACCTGAAGGCGCCGCTCCTCGGGTTCGGCCTCGAAGCGGACCTCGACCACGCCGTCGGCGCCCTCGGGATAGGCGTGCTTGAAGGCGTTGGTGACGAGCTCATTGGCGATCAGCGCCAGGTACACGGCCTGATCGATCCGCATCTCGGCGGGCGTCGCCTCGATCACGATCCGGCGCTGCGTCTCGCCGAGTTGGAGCGACTCGGCGATGTCGGCGCAGAGCTCCCGCAGGTACTGGCCGAACTCGACGGTCTCGATCTGGTCCGTGCGGTAGAGGCGCTCGTGGATGCGCGCGACCGTCCAGACCCTGGCCTGGGCCTCGGCGAGCTGGCTGCGCGCGTCGGGATCCTCCAGTTGCCGCACCTGCAGCGCCAACATGCTCGAGACCAGCTGCAGGCTGTTCTTGATGCGATGGTTCATCTCGCGGAACAGCAGCTCCTTCTCCGCGAGCGCCTTACGCAGACCCTCATTGGCGCGCTGCACCTCCGCCTCGTGCCGCTCCAGGTGCTCGGCCATGCGATCGAACCGGGCGCCCAGCCGGGCGAACTCCGGCACGTCGCTGGCGGCGCCGCTGCGTGCAGCGAGATCGCCGGCGCCGATGCGATCGATGGCGCGCTGGAGCGCCTTCAAGGGCCGCCGGATCGTGATCTCGCCGCCGATCCAGGCGAGCGAGGCAGCGCCCACGAAGACCGCCACGAGCAGGACCAGGCGGCCGGCAAAAAGCCGATCGGTCTCGGCGAACAGGGCGGCGACCGGCACCCCGAGGCCGATCCAGATCGGCGCGCCCTCCACCAGCGCCGCAAAGCCGTACAGCCGGCGCACCCCATCGACGTCGTCCACCTCCACCAAGTGCCATCCGCCCTCCAGCAGATGCTGCGGCTCGATGCCGATGGGTGCCGGCGTCCCGATCCATCGTTCGCCGTCCGGGGTCCGCGCCATGATCGTGCCATGCGCATCGATCACGACCGCCGCCGAATCCGGCCGGAACGAGGGCAGAGCCATTGCCGTCGAGAGGTGCTCCAGATCGAGCCCGAGCACGCCTACCGTCAGCACCCCGCCCTTGTCGTCGGTCAGGGGATAGGCCATGCCCACGATCCGCTGCCCGCTCACCGGCCCCCGCGTCACGTCGCCGATGGCGAACCCCTTCTTGTCCAGCGTCTGCTGGAAGTAGCTGCGATCGGCCAGGTTCCTCCCGATGAACGAGAGATCCGAGGAGCACATGATGGTGCCGTCCGCCATGGCCACGGCGAAGCCCGTGTAGGCGGGAAAGATCGTGAGGAGGCGCGCCAGATAGGCGCTGCAACCCTCGTTGTCGTGGCTCAGGACCGTGCTCGATTGCAGGTAGGTCGCGATGATGTTGCGGGCGCTCTCGAAGTACTGATCCTGCTCCGATGCCACCAGGCGCGCTGCCGACAGCACGGCCTGGCTGAGCTCGTTCATGCGCTGCTGCCGCGTCGCGTGCTCGCTCCAGACCTCGACCATGAGCACCGGGAGAGCGGCGACCAGCACGAGCGCCAGCAGCCGCAGCTTGATGCCCAATTCCCTGCCTCTCTTCTGTGCGGCGGGCGCGCGGCTCGGTGCCCTGCGGCCCTGCCGGATTTGCCCCGGGGCGCGCTGCAAAACCTCTATAGCAGAAGGAACGCCCGCGGTCACAGCGGCGGCGGGAGGCGTCCGGAGTCGCGTCGTCCCCGCCGGCGGATGGGGCGGGTGGGCTTTACGGATCGGGCTTCGAGGTTATACTCGGGCGTACAACCAGAATGTGAACGAGCCGACGCACGCGCATCGCGAGCACGTTGGGAAGGGTATGGCGACCGAGACCGAACGTCGGCGAGAACACGTCGAGGCGCTTCCGAGCCGCCGGCAGGAGCTGTTCATGTTCGTTCTGCTGGCGGTGCTGATCTGGCCGGTGATCGCGGTCGCCGTCGTCGGCGGCTACGGCTTCATCGTCTGGATGTACCAGCTGGTCTTTGGCCCGCCCGGGCCGCCGGGTTGAAGGCGCCGGACATGACCAGACCCACGGCCCACACGCGGCGCTGGCTGCTCACGGGTGGTGCCGCCGGTGCGCCCCCGAGCCGCTCGGTCGCAATTGGCGATGCCTGCCTCGCCAGGCACGGCGTCGTGTGCCAGTCCTGCGCCGACGTCTGCACGGAGCGCGCGATCCGCTTCACCTTGCGCGTCGGCGGGCCGCCGCTGCCCGAGGTCACCGAGGATGCCTGCACCCGCTGTGGCGAGTGCGTCGCGGCCTGCCCGGCCGCGGCGATCACGCTGCACGGAGATCGGCACGAGGACGCTCATGGCGCCGTCGGCTGAACCGGAGGCGCTTCACGTTTCGAGTGCGGTGGTCCATGCGCGACCCGAGCGCACCGCGGCGCTCGTGGATGAGATCCGGGCGCTCGACGGCGCGGACGTACACTACGCCGAGGCGGGCAAGATCATCGTCACCTTCGAGACCGCGGATACCGGGGCGATCACCGCGCAGCTCAACCACATCGCCGTGCTGAATGGCGTATTCGCCGCCACGCTCGTCTATCACGAAGTCGCAACCCTCGATCCTTTGGGAGAGAGCCCATGCAGCTGACCCGGCGCGACGCGCTCAAGGCGAAGGCGGCGGGCATCGCCGCGCTCGCCGCCAACGTCACCCTGCCTGCGGCCGCCCAGCCGCTGCCGGGCGGCCTCGAGGACATCGCGATCCATTGGTCGAAGGCGCCGTGCCGTTTCTGCGGCACCGGCTGCGGCGTCATGGTGGGCGTCAAGGCCGGGCGCGTGGTCGCGACCCACGGCGACATGAAGGCCGACGTCAACCGCGGCCTCAACTGCGTCAAGGGCTACTTCCTGTCCAAGATCATGTACGGCGAGGACCGGCTGACCCAGCCGATGCTGCGCATGCGGGGCGGCGAATACGCCAAGGACGGCGAGTTCACGCCGATCACCTGGGACGAGGCGTTCGACGTCATGGCCGCGCAGGCCAAGCGCGTGCTGCGTGAGAAGGGCCCGACCGCGGTCGGCATGTTCGGCTCCGGCCAGTGGACGATCTGGGAGGGCTACGCCGCCTCCAAGCTGATGCGCGCGGGCTTCCGCTCCAACAACCTCGACCCGAACGCGCGCCATTGCATGGCCTCGGCCGCCACCGCCTTCATCCGCACCTTCGGCATCGACGAGCCGATGGGCTGCTACGAGGACTTCGAGGCGGCGGACGCCTTCGTGCTCTGGGGCGCCAACATGGCCGAGATGCACCCGGTGCTCTGGACCCGCCTCACCGACCGGCGGCTGAGCGCCCCGCACGTGCGCGTCGCCGTGCTCTCGACCTACGAGCACCGCAGCTCGGATCTCGCCGATCACTCGATCATCTTCAGGCCGGGCACCGATCTCGCGATTCTGAATTACATCGCGAGCTACCTGCTCGAGCGGGATGCGATCAACCACGACTTCATCGAGCGGCACACGGCCTTCTTCAGGGGCGTCACCGACATCGGCTACGGCCTGCGACCCGAGCACCCGCTCGAGCAGGCGGCGGCGCACGCGGCCGATCCCGGCGTCATGGAGCCGATCGATTTCGACGCGTATCGGGAATCGGTGCGGGAGTACACGCGCGATCGGGTCTCGGAGCTCTCCGGCGTCGAGCCGGGCATGCTCGACACCCTGGCCGAGCTCTACGCCGATCCCGAGCGCAAGGTCATGTCGCTCTGGACCATGGGCTTCAATCAGCATGTGCGTGGGGTCTGGGCCAATCACCTCCTCTACAACATCCACCTTCTGACCGGGAAGATCGCCGAGCCCGGCAACAGCCCGTTCTCGCTCACCGGGCAGCCCTCGGCCTGCGGCACGCCACGCGAGGTCGGCACCTTCGCGCACCGGCTGCCGGCCGACATGGTGGTGACCAACCCCGAGCACCGGCGCATCACCGAGGAGATCTGGCGCATCCCCCTGGGCCTGCTGCCCGACCAGCCGGGCTTCCATGCCGTCCTGCAGGACCGCAAGCTCAAGGACGGCGAGCTCAACTTCTACTGGATCCAGGTCAACAACAACCTGCAGACCGCGCCCAACGTCGCCAACGAGACCTACCCGGGCTACCGCAATCCCGAGAACTTCATCGTCGTCTCCGACGCCTACCCGACCGTGACGACAATGGCGGCGGACCTGATCCTGCCGGCGGCGATGTGGGTCGAGAAGGAAGGCGCCTACGGCAATGCCGAGCGGCGCACGCAGTTCTGGCACCAGCTGGTCGACGCGCCGGGCGAGGCCCGCTCGGACCTCTGGCAGCTGATGGAGTTCTCCAGACGCTTCACCACCGACGAGGTCTGGCCGGAGGAGATTCTGGCCGGCAACGAAGAGTTCCGGGGCAAGACGCTGTTCGAGGTGCTGTTCGCGAACGGCAACGTCGACCGCTATCCGCTCTCCGATCTGGACCCCGAGTACGCGAACCACGAGTCGCAGCACTTCGGGTTCTACGTGCACAAGGGGCTGTTCGAGGAGTACGCCGCGTTCGGTCGCGGCAAGGCGCACGATCTGGCACCCTTCGAGACCTACCACGAGGTGCGCGGGCTGCGCTGGCCGGTGGTCGACGGCAGGGAGACTCAGTGGCGCTA
>CAZXYL010000084.1:0-6974 GCA_964644915.1 uncultured Geminicoccaceae bacterium | reverse complement strand
GCCGGTCGCGAGGTAGACCGGGCAGTGGTTCATGCAGGCGCCGCAGCGGATGCAGCGCAGCATCTCCTGGAAGTGGGTCCCGATCATGCGGCTGCGGCCGTTGTCGACCAGCACGACGTGGAAGGCCTCGGGACCATCGAGATCCTCCGCCCGCTTCGGGCCGGTGACGAGGGTCGTATAGGTGGAGAACTCCTGGCCGGTGGCCGAACGGGCCAGAATCCGCAGCAGCGTGCAGGCGTCCTCGAAGGTCGGGACCACCTTCTCGATGCTGGTCACGACGATATGGGTCCTGGGCAGGCCGTGGGTGAGCTCGGCGTTGCCCTCGTTGGTCACCAGCACCACCGAGCCCGTCTCGGCGATCAGGAAGTTCGCGCCGGTGATGCCGACGTCGGCCTCGAAATAGCGCCGCCGCAGCACCCGGCGGGCCTCGGCGACCAGCGCCTGGGGCTCCTCGAGCCTCGCCGAGCCGTGCTTTGCCGCGAACAGGTCCGAGACCTGATCCTTGGTCATGTGGACCGCGGGCGCGATGATGTGGCTCGGGACGTGGCCGGCGAGCTGGATGATGTACTCGCCGAGATCGGTCTCGACGCGCTCGAAGCCCTCGGCCTCGAGGTACTCATTGAGGCCGATCTCCTCGGCGACCATGCTCTTCGTCTTGGTGACCGTGCGGGCCCCGGCATCGCGACAGAGCCGGGCCACGATCCGCCGCGCCTCGCCGTCGTCGCGCGCCCAGTGCACCTGGCCGCCCTGCTCGATCACCCGCTGCTCGAATTCCTCGAGATAGATGTCGATGTTGGCGAGCGTGTGGTCCTTGATGGCGGCGCCGGCATCGCGCAGCGCGTCGAACTCGGGCAGCCGGGCGGCGGCCGCGGCGCGCTTCTGCTGGAAGCCGGCCTTGGCCATGCCGAGCGCCTGCTGCAGCGGCCGATCGGCGATCGCGGCGCGCGCGTTGCTCTTGAAGGCGAGCGAGGTCGGCTGCACGGGCTCTGTTCCTCCCGCCCGTCAGGGCCGGCCGCCGCCGATCGGCGGCGCGCTGAGATCGCCCGCCAGGACCTCGGCCACGTGCCGCGCCTCGATATTGGAGCCCAGGCGCTTCAGCCGCCCGGCCATGTTCATCAGGCACCCCAGATCGCCCGCGAGCACCAGCTCGGCCCCGCTCGCCTCGACCTGCTCCACCTTATCGCTCACCATCTTTGTAGACACGTCGGGATACTTGACGCAGAACGTGCCGCCGAAGCCGCAGCAGACCTCGGCGTCGACCAGCTCGTGCAGCTCCAGGCCGGCCACGGTGCGCAGAAGGCGCCGCGGCTGCTGCCGGATGCCGAGCTCGCGCAGCCCCGCGCAGGAATCGTGATAGGTCACGCGCGCGCCAAGGCTCGCGTCGACCCTGTCGACTCCCATGATGTCGACCAGGAAGCTCACCAGCTCGAAGGTGCGCGAGGCGAGATCCGCGGCCTTCGCCGCGTCCGCCGGCTCCTCGAACAGCTCGGGGTAGTGTTTCTTCAGCATGCCGCCGCAGGAGCCGGACGGCACCACGACGTAATCGTAGCCCTCGAACGCCCGGATCGTGCGGCGGGCGATCTCGATCGTGTCCGCCCGGTCGCCGGAGTTGTAAGCCGGCTGGCCGCAGCAGGTCTGCGCCCGCGGCACCTCGACCGTGCAGCCTGCGTCCTCCAGGAGCTTGACCGCGGCGAAGCCCACCGACGGCCGAAACAGGTCGACCAGGCAGGTCACGAACAGGGCGACGCGGGGCGATGGGCTCATGGGCGGACCGGAGGATAGGGACGGCAGCTTAGCCGAAGGGCCGCGGGCGCGGCAAATCCGCAGCCGCGCGCCGGCTTCGTCAGCTAGTCAGTGCCAGTGCCCGGGGCAAGAGCACGGTGTAGCGACCGCGGCTCTTCATGTGCCCGGCCACGGCTTCGGCGCGATCGCCCGCCCCCCAGAACACGTCGCCCCGCACCACGCCCCGGATCGCGCCACCGGTGTCCTGCGCGATCATCAGGCGCCGCAGCGGCGCCTCGCCCTCGGGCCACGGCGCGGTGGTCTCGAGCCAAACGGGCGCGCCGAGCGGGAAGAAGCGCAGATCAACCGCGAGCGAGCGCCCGGGCGTCAGCGGCACGCCCTGGGCCCCGAGCGGCCCCTGGTCCGGCGAGAGCTCCGGATGCTCCTGGAAGAAGACGTAGGAGCGATTGCGATCCATGATCGCCTGCGCCGCGTCGGGATGCGCCTGCAGCCATGCGCGGATGCTCTGCAGCGAGACCTCCTCGCGCGAGAGCGCGCCGTTCTCGATCAGATCGCGCCCGATCGCGCGATAGGGGTGGCCGTTCTGCCCGGCGTAGCCGACCCGGACCGTGGTGCCGTCGTCGAGCACGACCTGGCCCGAGCCCTGGATCTGCAGAAAGAACTTGTCGATCACATCGTCGACCCAGAGCAGCTCCAGCCCCTGGCCGTCGAGGGCGCCGGCCTCGATCTCGGCGCGGGGGTGATAAGGAACGAACTGTCCGGCCACGACTCGCCCGGCGATCCAGTAGCCGGCGAGATCGGGGTTGAACCGCCCGAGCTCCACGCGCATCAGATCGGCCGGGACCCGGCGCAGCGGCACGACGTAGCCGCCGCCGTTCTGCCGCGAGCCGCGCAGGAGCGGTTCGTAGTAGCCGGTGAAAAGCCCTTCCGCTGCGCCGTCGTCGCTGATCCGATAGGGCAGGAACCAGCGCTCGAAGAACGCCCGCGCCTCTGCGGCCGGGGGCTGCGCGGGCAGCTCGGCCGCCGCGCGGCAGATGAGCTGCCACTCGCCCACGCGACCGAAGATCTCATCCGGCCCGATCGGGTCGTCGGCCGCCCGCTGATCGAGCTTGATGCAGGAGGTGCGAAACGCGGTCAGCGCCTGGGACGGATCGTCACGCCGCCAGCCCTCGAGCTGGTCGAACGAGGTCGGGTGCAGCTCCAGCTTCGGTGCAGGTGGCGGTGGCGGTTCCGCCGCGCAGCCCGCCAACGTCAGGCCGGCAAGGAGCAGCAGAAGGCGCGTGACCCGATCCCCGGCCGCCGCAGGCATCGCTTACGGCGTACGCGTCTCGACCAAGAGCCAGTTGGGATCGCTGCTCTGCGTGTCGCGCTCGAAGGTCCAGATGTCGACCACCTCCTCGGCGGTGGCCGGATCGCCTTCGATCACCTTGCCCGCGGCATCGCGCAGCACGTTGACCTGCTCGCTGGTGAAGCGCACCGAGACGCGCGCCCGCGAATCTTCCATGCCCGCCCCCACGACCTCGGCGTTCTGGATCGACATGAGCTGGGTCTCGAGCGAGTGGCCCGCGGCATCGCGCTGATCGATCGCGCCCTCGAAGCCGGCGAACACGTCATCGGCGAGCAGCGGCCGGAGCGTCTGCTTGTCGCCCGCCGCGTAGCCCTCGACGATCATCTCGAACGCCTTGCTGGCGCCCGACAGGAACTGCCGCAGATCGAAGCTGTGATCCGCGAGACGGATCTGGGTCAGTCCGGTCTTCACTTTGTCGTCGGCCACGTCGGCGATGGCAGGATCGGCCTCGGCCAGGGCCTTGGCGCGGTCGGGCAGGGGCACGATATTGTCACCCCGATTGTTCGCACCAGCACTCTGCCATCCGCTCGAGCGGCGGCGTTCGTGCCCGGTCCGCCGACCCAGGACACTGCGCAAGCGCAGCGCAATGAACGCCGCAACCATGGCGAAGAAGAGGATGTCAATGTATGCGAAACCCTCGGACATTCTCGCTCCATCACGCCCGGGTTGCAGCGGCGGACGGTTTTGCGGAAGTTGCCCCGCGGGAGCAGCTGGCGCACGCTAAGGACCCGAACCTAACAATCATATAATGAGCCATCCGCAAAAACAAACCACACGCCGCTTGCCGATCGGCCTCTTTCTGCTCGTCGCGTTCATCGCGATGCCGCTGGCCGAGATCGCGGTGTTCATCCAGGTCGGCGGCGTCATCGGGGTCGGCTGGACGCTCGCGCTCATCGTGCTCACTGCGCTGATCGGCGCGTGGATGCTGCGCTGGCAGGGATTCATGGTGCTGCGGCGCGCGCAGGAGGAGCTCCGGCACGACCGCATCCCGGTGCTCGAGGTCTTCGAAGGGCTGTGCCTCGTGCTCGCCGGCGCGCTCCTCTTGACGCCGGGATTCATCACCGACGCCCTGGGCGCGCTGCTGCTCGTGCCGCCGGTTCGGGCCTGGCTGTACCGTCTGGTGAGCGCGCGCATCGAGGCGCGCGTCCTCCGCGAGGGACATCCGGCCGGCCCGGGCCGGCCGGACCAGCCCGTGGTCATCGATGCGGAGTTCGAGGAGGTCGATCCGAAGGAGAGCGAGCGCGAGCCGCTGCCGCCGCCCCGGGGTGACTGGGGGCGGCGCCGATGATCCTGGTGCGGCACGCCGAATCGGAGTGGAATCGTCATTTCTCCCGCACGCGGATCGATCCCGGCATCGAGGATCCGGCGCTGACCGACCTCGGCCGCCTGCAGGCCGAACGGCTGATCGAGCATCTGGCGGACCAGGGAGTGCGGCAGCTCGTGGCGAGCCCCTATCGGCGCACCCTCGAGACCGCCTCGATCGTCGCCCGCGAGCTCGACCTGCCGATCGCAATCGAGCCGCTGGTGCGCGAACGCTGCGTCTATTCCTGCGATCACGGCACGCCCAGGAGCAGACTGGTCGACCTCTGGCCGGGGCTTGACTTTTCGCATCTCGAAGAGTGTTGGTGGGGCGGTCCGACGGAAAGCGAGGCGAACCTGAAGCGACGCGCCGCGACCTTCCGCAAGCGGACCGCGGCGTGGCCGAACCGATCGACGATCGCCGTCGTTACGCACTGGGGGTTCATCCGCGCGCTCACGGGCGAGGAGGTGGCGAATGCCGCCTGCGTCCGTTTGAGCTGAACCACGCCGCAACCCGATCGCGCCCTTCCATCATTTCTGCCACGAGGATCACGAGACCATGGCCGAGAGTCCACAGACCCCACAAGGCGACGCCGGCGGCCAGCAGGCCAACCCGCCGCGGCTGATGATTCAGACCCAATACATCAAGGATCTCTCATTCGAGAATCCGCGCTCGCCGCGCACCGTGGAGGGCGGTCAGGTGCGGCCCGAGATCACGGTTCGGATCGACGTCCGCACGCGGCCGCTCGAGAACGACCGGCACGAGGTGGCGCTCAATCTGAACGTCGAGGCCAAGGCGGAGCAGGAGACCGCCTTCGTGCTCGAGCTGAGCTACGCCGGCGTGTTCGCGCTCATGAACATCCCGCAGGAGAGCCTGCAGCCGGTTCTTCTGGTCGAGGCGCCGCGGCTGCTGTTTCCGTTCGCGCGCCGGATCGTGGCCGACGTGACGCGGGACGGGGGCTATCCGCCGCTGATGATCGATCCGATCGATTTCATGGCGCTGTACCGCCGCCGCCAGCAGCAACAGCAGCAGCAGGCTGAAGCCGCGCAGTCGGTCGGCAATCCGACGATCAGCTGACCGGCCCTCGATCGGCCTCCGGAGCGGCGTTCAGTCGCCCTGGGCCGCGCGCAGGGGCGGCGCCGGGGTTTCGGCTTCGACGCCGAGCTCCGCCAAGGCCTCCTCGACCTCGCCCACGACCGCGATCAGGCGGCGCACGCTGGGTGCGGCGAAGCCCTGGTCGATGACCCGCTCGACCAGGGCCAGGTACGGATCCCAGTAGCCGTCGAGATTGATCATCACGATCGGCTTGTCGTGGTAGCCGAGCTGGCGCAGCGTCACGACCTCCAGGAGCTCGTCCAGGGTTCCCAGGCCGCCCGGCAGGATGACGAAGGCGTCGGCGCGCTCGATCATCTGCGCCTTGCGCTCGAACATGTCGCGCGTGACCACGAGCTCGCTGATCGCGCGGTGGCCGACCTCGCGCTCGAGCAGCCGCGCCGGGATCAGGCCGGTGACCCGAGCGCCCGCGCCGATGCCGGCATCTGCCACCGCACCCATCAGGCCGACGCGCCCGCCGCCGTAGATCACGTGCAGGCCCGCCGCCCCGGCCAGCTCGCCGAACCGTACGGCGGCCGCCCGGTAGCGCGGATCGGCCCCGTACTGAGAGCCGCAGAACACGCAGACGCTGACCGTCATTCAGAACTCCGCCAAGCTGGCCAATGTGCGGCCTGTCCCGAACTTGTTCAAGCCGGCAGCAACACGCGAGCGCCTCCGCCGGAGGCCCGAAAAGGGCATCGGGGCCGCGCCTGCGGCAATGCAGCATCGTGGACTGGAAAAGGATGCCGATTCGACATATTCTGCGCGGTCAAGGTTTAGGGAATGTTCACGGTGATGCTGCGCCGAACCCTCGTCTCGTTGCTTGTCCTTCTGCTCGCGCTCGGCCTCGGCTGGGCCGCGTACGAGCGGCTCTTCGGCTTCCTCGACGGCCCGCCTGCCGACGCGCCGATCGAACTCGCTCCGACGGCGGGCGATCCGGCCGCGCCGCCCGACGCCGGGGAGCGTGCCGCGGGCGCGCCTCGAGATGAACGCTCGAGCCAGACGGAAGTTGCTGCCACCGACACCGAGGACATGCCGGACGAGGCGCCACCTCCCCCTGCCGCTGCGGGCGGGGCGCCCGAGGATGACCAACCTCCGGCGATTACGGAGGCGGACGGCCTCTCTGACCGGCCGATCGCCGCCGCGGCGCCGACCCCCGAGGCGCACGTCCCCGAGATCAGGGCGGCGCCCGAGCACCAGGCCGCGCGCACCGACCAGCCGCAGGAGCCCCTGCCGTCGCCGACCATCGGACGTGCGCCGGGCGAGACGCCGGTGGCAGCGCCGCCGCCGTCGGAGGATGCCGCCGCTGCCCGCGAGCCGGCCGTCGTGGAGGAGCGGCCAGAAGTCGAGGCGCAGCGCAGCGTGACGCCTCCGGACCGGCCGGGCCCTGCCGAAGCGCCTGCCGCGCAGCCGGAGATCGCTGCCGTTCCCCCCGCGGGGCCCGAAATCCCCGCCGTAGCCCTGTCGCCACCCGAGGTCGTGGCCGAACCC
>CAZXYL010000083.1:0-15313 GCA_964644915.1 uncultured Geminicoccaceae bacterium | reverse complement strand
GCCGGCTGGCAGCTCGCCGAGTGGATCACCGAGGGCGAGCCGACGATCGACATGCTGGGCGTGGATCCGCGCCGCTTCGGCGACTACGCCACCAAGGAATACCTGCGGCGCAAGAACGAGGAGGCGTACGCCAACGTCTTCACGATCCACTACCCGGACGAGGAGCGGGAGGCCGCGCGGCCGCTGCGCATGGCGCCCTGCTACGAGCGCATGAAGGCGCGCGGCGCCGTGTTCGGGCAGAAGTTCGGCTGGGAGCGGCCGAACTGGTTCGCCCCCAAGGGCACACCGCAGGAGGACCACTGGTCGTTCCGGCGCTCCAGGTGGTTCGAGCACGTCGGCAACGAATGCCAAAACGTTGCGGAGAACGTCGGGCTCCTGGACATGACGGCATTCGCCAAGGCGCGCGTCTCGGGGCCGGGTGCCGAGGTTTTCCTCGACTGGCTGGTCGCGAACCGCCTGCCCAGACAGGTCGGTCGCGTGCACTTGTGCCACGCGCTCAACACCCGCGGCGGCGTGCACTCCGAGTTCACGATCATGCGCGAGGCTCCCGAGAGCTTCTATCTCGTCTCGGCCGGCGCCTGGCAGCGGCTGGACCACGACTGGCTCACGAAGCACATGCCGCAGGACGGCTCGGTGCGCTTCGACAACCTCACCAACTCTCTGGGCGTACTCGTGGTCGCCGGCCCCAAGGCGCGCACGCTGTTGCAGCGGGTGAGCGATGCCGATTTCTCCAACGAGACCTTCCCGTGGCTCACAGGCAAAGAGATCCTGGTCGGCATGGCGCCCACCAAGGCGCTGCGCGTCAACTTCGTGGGCGAGCTCGGCTGGGAGCTGCACCACCCGCTCGAGTACCAGAACCACATCTTCGACACGCTGATGGAGGCCGGCGCCGATCTCGGCCTCGCGCCGTTCGGCATCCGTGCCATGGACAGCCTGCGGATCGAGAAGTCCTATCGCCTCATCGGCACCGAGCTTTCGATCGAGTACGCGGCCTACGAATCCGGGCTCGACCGCTTCGTCCATCCGAACAAGGGCGATTTCACCGGCCGCGACGCCCTGGTCCGCTGGCGCGAGCGGGGCTTCGACAACCAGTTCGTGACCCTGGAGGTGCACGGCGCCAAGGACGCGGACGCGCTCGGCAACAACCCGATCTACGCCAACGGCGCTCTGGTCGGGCGCGCCACCGGCGGCAACTTCGGCTTTCGTGTGGGAAGGTCGCTCGCGCTCGCCATGGTCCGCCCCGAGCATGCCGCCATCGACACCGAGCTCGAGATGGACATCCTGGGCACACGCCATCGGGTCACGGTGATCCCCGAGAGCCCCTACGATCCGGAGAACCAGCGCCTGCGCAGCTGAGCGGCGGGCGGCCAGGCTGGCACGTCGCTTGGGCCGCGCGCCCGAGCACCGACGCCCCTCGCTTGCGCGCGGCCGGGTGGCCTTCTATGGTGCCTTTCGCACGAGGGGAGCCGGAAACGGCTGAGAGGTCCGCCCAGCGGACGACCCTTTGAACCTGCGCCTTGCGAAGGGACCGTGCACCGTGGCCGGAGCGCCCCGAGAAGCCTTCGACGTCGTCGTCGCCGACGCCACGCTGGTCTATGCCGGGGCGTTTCTCTTCCAGGATCTGGACTTCGTCCTGCGCGGCGGGCAGTGTACCTGCCTGCTCGGCCCTTCGGGGGTGGGCAAGAGCAGCCTGATGCGCGTCATCGCAGGTCTCGCGCGAGTGGACCGGGGCGAGGTGCGCTGCAGCGACGGGCGGCCGCTGGCGGGCCGGCTCGCCTGGATGAGCCAGCAGGACAGCCTGCTCCCCTGGCTCACGGTCCTCGACAACGTGACGCTGGGCGCGCGCCTGCGGGGCGAGCGGCCGGCGCCCGAGCGTGCGGCCGCCCTTCTGGAGCAGGTCGGGCTCGCCGGCCGCGAGCGCCAGCGCCCGGCGACGCTCTCGGGCGGGCAGCGGCAGCGCGTCGCGCTCGCGCGCACGCTGATGGAGGACCGCCCGGTCGTGCTCATGGACGAGCCGTTCTCGGCGCTCGACGCGATCACCCGGGCGCGGCTCCAGGCGCTGGCCGCGCGCCTGCTCAAAGGCCGCACGGTGCTGCTCGTGACCCACGACCCTTTGGAGGCGCTGCGCCTGGGCCACCGCATCCACGTCATGGCGGGGCAGCCGGCGCGGATCGAGGCGCCGATCTGTCCAGACGGCCCGCCGCCGCGCGATCTGCACGACCCGGTGCTGCTCGCCCGCCAGGGCGATCTCCTGGCGCGTCTGGCCGATGCCCAAGACCTTGCCGCTTGAGCAACCCCCGCCCGCTCCTGGTGCTCGCCGGCCTGCTGCTGCTCTGGCAGGCGGTGGTCTGGGCCACGGGCGTGCCGCGCTACATCCTGCCGCCGCCGCTACAGGTGGCCGAGACGCTCTGGGCATCGGCGCCGCTGCTGATGGGCCACGCCTGGATCACGCTCGCCGAGATCCTGCTCGGGCTCCTGGGCGGCGTCCTGATCGGTGCGGTGAGCGCGCTCTCCATGGCGCTGCTGCCGCCCCTCCAGCCCTGGCTTTTGCCCCTTCTGGTGCTCGGCCAGACCATCCCGGTGTTCGCGCTCGCCCCCCTGCTCGTGCTGTGGCTCGGCTACGGGCTGGCGAGCAAGGTCGCGATGGCGATCCTGATCATCTACTTCCCGGTCAGCGCCGCCCTGTTCGACGGCCTGCGCCGCACCGAGCCCGGCTGGCTCGATCTCGCCCGCACCATGGGCGCGACGCCCCTGCGCATCCTGTTCCGCCTGCGCCTGCCGGCGGCGCTCCCGGCCTTCGGCTCGGGCCTGCGCATCGCGACCGCGGTCGCCCCGATCGGCGCCGTGGTCGGCGAGTGGGTCGGCTCCAGCGCCGGCCTCGGCTACCTGATGCTGCACGCCAACGCGCGCATGCAGATCGATCTCATGTTCGCAGCCCTGGTCACGCTCATGGCCATGGCGCTCGCCCTCTATCTCCTGGTCGATCGCCTGCTCGTGCACCTCATGCCCTGGGCGCCCCAGACCCTTGCCGAACCAAGACCATGAACCCGGAGGAGGACCGTACATGACCCGACGCGCGCTCCCGGCACTCGGCCTCGCCCTGCTGCTGGCGGGGCCGGCGAGCGCCGCCGACCGGCTGACCCTGGTGCTCGACTGGTTCGTCAACCCCGACCACGCGCCGATCTACGTCGCCCTGGAGCGGGGCTATTTCGAAGATGCGGGCCTCGAGGTCGAGATCATCGCCCCCGCCGACCCCAACGATCCGCCCAAGCTGGTCGCGGCCGGGCGCGCCGATGTCGCGATCAGCTACCAGCCGCAGCTGCACATGCAGGTCGGCGCGGAGCTGCCGCTGGTGCGCATCGGCACGCTGGTCGCCACGCCGCTCAATGCCCTCGTGGTGCTCGAGGACAGCGGCATCGAGACGATCGCCGATCTCGAGGGCCGCAAGGTCGGCTTCTCGGTCGGCGGTTTCGAGGACGCGCTGCTGGGCGCGATGCTCACAGAAGAAGGGCTCTCGCTCGAGGACGTGGAGCTCGTGAACGTCCAGTTCGCGCTCACGCCGGCGCTGCTCTCGCGGCAGGTCGACGCCGTGATCGGCGCGTTCCGCAACTTCGAGCTCAACCAGCTCGACCTCGAGGGTGCGGCCGGCCGCGCCTTCTATCCGGAGGAGCACGGCGTCCCCGCCTACGACGAGCTGATCTTCGTCGCCAACCAGGCACGCACGGGCGATCCTGCGCTCGGCCGCTTCATCGACGCGATCGAGCGGGGCACGCTCTACCTTCTGAACCACCCCGAGGAGAGCTTCGCACTGTTCGTCCAGGGGCGGCCGGAGCTCGACGACGAGCTGAACCGGCGCGCCTGGCGCGATACCCTGCCGCGCTTCGCCCTGCGGCCGGCAGCACTCGATCGGGCCCGCTACGCGCGCTTCGCGGCGTTCCTGGAGGACCAGGGCCTGATCAAGGCGCCGCCGCCGGTCGACAGCTACGCGATCGAGCTCGAGCGTTAGGGCCGAACCGAGAACTGCAGCACGAGCGTGCGCTGCAGGGGATGGAAGTTGTCGTCGGAGAGCAGGTAGAGCAGCGTGCGCCCGTCGCGGGCGCGGCGGGCGGCGATCGCCTCGAAATTGTCGCTGATCACCGGATGCTCGAAGCGGGCGAGCTCCTGGCCCTCGAGGCGGGCGCCGGCGACCACCTGCTCGGCCGGCAGGCGGACGATCCGGCCGGCGAAGCCCAGCAGGGAGAAGCGGCGCTCGACCACGTAGATCGTCTCGCCGAGACGGGTCGCCCCCGTCGGCACGAAGCCCGGGCCGGAGACGTAGCTGAGATCCTCGATGCCGCCCTCGGTGATGATCCAGCCGAGGACGTCGCCGCGCGTATCCCGCAGGCCTTCGGAGAGCGCCACGAGCCTGCGCTCGCCGAGATCGGCCAGCGCCTCGATCCCGGTATTGCTCGGGCGCGCGAGGGCTTCCGGCACCGGCAGGGCGACGGGCTCCGCGCCGAGGTCGTCGAGCGTCAGCCGACGCAACCGGTGCCGCCCCTCGTAGGCGACCACGAGGCCGCCGGCGCCGTCTTCGGCGAGCGCCTCGGCATCGCCGCGGGGGGCATCGCCCGACAGCCGGCCCGGCTCCTGCATGCGCCAGCCTGCAAAGCCGAGCAGGCGATCGTCGTCGCCATGGACGAGGTCGGCAAGCCAGAACGTGCCGCGATCGCTCGCGGCGATCATCCGGGAGCCGTCCGCCGCCAGCCAGACGCCGGAGAGCCCACCGAAGCGCCGGTCGGCCGAAGCGAGCGCGAAGCCCGCCTCGAAGCGCAACCCACCCAGCTCCCGCCGCTCCGGGCGCTCCGCCTCCAGCGCCACCGGCCGGGCGTGGATGGTGGGCGGATCCTCCGCCCGTCCGGGCGCCGCGCAGCCGGCTAGAAGCAGCAGAGCCAACGCGAGAACCGCCCCGCGCGCCGGCAGCGCCTTCACGAAACCAATCGAGGGCAGACAGCGCATCGCTGGACGGCGCGTCACGGAGCCCGCATACCTGGCATAGAGATCAGGCAAGAGAGGAGGGTGAGGTGCTGCAACGTCGACGTTTCATCCAGGCGACCGGGCTCGCCCCGCTCGCGGTCGTGCTCGCGAATCCAAGGCTCGCGGCGCAGGTGGCGGCGGGCCTCGAGGAGGTGACGATCGAAGGCGCGCACGGGCCGATCACCGCCGCGCTCGCCAAGCCGGAGGAGGCGCCCGCGCCCGCCGTTCTGCTGATCCACGAGTGGTGGGGCCTGAACGATCAGATCAAGTCGGTGGCGGCGGAATTCGCGAATCGCGGCTACCTCGCGCTCGCGGTCGACCTGTTCAAGGGCGAGGTCGCGACCGCCCCGCAGCAGGCGCAGGCGCTGACCCAGAACGTCGATCCCGAGGTCGCGAGCGACACGCTGGTCAGCTGGGCGCGCTGGCTCAAGAATCGGCCGGACGCTACCGGCCGGCTCGGTGTCGTCGGCTGGTGCTTCGGCGGCGGCTGGGCGCTCGACCTCTCGCTCGAGATCCCGGTGGACGCCACGGTGATCTATTACGGCCGGGTCGACCGGCCGGCGGACGAGCTCGCGAGCCTCGAAGGCCCGGTGCTCGGCCACTTCGCGACCCAGGACCAGTTCATCACGACGGACATGGTCGAAGGGTTCGAGCAGGCGCTGCAGGAGGCGGGCAAGGAGGCCGAGATCCACTTCTACGACGCCGATCACGCGTTCGCCAACCCGACCCAGGCGCGCTACGACGAGGAGGACGCGGCCGCCGCGTGGCAGCGCACCCTCGAGTTCTTCGATCGGCACCTGCGGTCCTGAGGCGAGCGGTTCCGGGAATCGAAAGGCCCGCCGGCAAGCCGGCGGGCCTCTCTCGGTCCGTTCGGATTCGGCCTACTCGCGCTGGCCGAACAGGTGCAGCAGCATGATGAACATGTTGATGAAGTCGAGATAGAGCCGGAGCGCGCCCATGATCGCCTTCTTGGTGGCGACGTCCGAGGCGTCGAGCTCGTAGTACATCTCCTTGATCTGCTGGGTGTCGTAGGCGGTGAGGCCAGTGAACACGAGCACGCCGATCACGCTGATCGCGAAGTGCAGCGCCGGGCTGGCCAGGAACAGATTGACGATCAGGGCGATGATCACGCCGATCAGGCCCATGAACAGGAACGAGCCCCAGCCGGACAGATCGCGCTTGGTGGTGTAGCCGTAGAGGCTCATGGCACCAAAGGTCGCGGCGGTGATGAAGAACACGCGCGCGATGCTCGCACCCGTGAACACCAGGAACACGCTCGCGAGCGACAGGCCCATGAGCGCCGCGAAGGCCCAGAAGGTCAGCTGCGCCGCGCTCGCGCTCATCTTCTGGATGCGGAAGCTCAGGAAGAACACGAAACCGAGCGGCGCCAGCATCACCACCCAGATCAGGGGCGTCTGCGCCAGAGCGAAATAAAGCCCGCTGGCGGCCATGAAGTACGCCACCAGGCCGGTCACGGCGAGGCCGAGGCCCATGTAGTTGTAGACCTGCAGCATGTAGCTGCGCAGGCCCTCGTCGATCCGCTCGACGGCCACATGACCCTGGGCGACGCGAGGATCGGGACCGAATGCCATGGGGTGCTTCCTTTCTCTGCTCCAGCCGAATTCGGGTCAGCGCGTCCCCGCCACCACCTGCCAGGCGAGGCGCACTTTTGCCGGATGATATGGGAAACCCGCGCTCGGGTTCAAGGAAGAAGGCCGGCAACCACTCCGGTTTTGCGCAGCAGCTCTGGAATTTAACCGATCGCGGCGAATGCGGGGAAGGTCTCGAGCAACCAGTACGCGATCAGCTCCAGCTGCCCGGTGACCATGAGGACGCCCATGGCGACGAGCAGCGCGCCCGCGCCGCGCTGCAGGTTGCGCCCGGCGCGCCCGAGCGCCTTCAGGCGACGCAGCAGCGTGCCCGTGAACAGCGCCGCGAGCAGGAACGGCAGGCCGAGCCCGGCCGAGTAGACGCCGAGGAGAACGGCGCCCTTGGTCACGTCCGCGGTGCTGGCGCCCAAGGTCAGGATCGCGCCCAGCACCGGGCCGATGCAGGGCGTCCAGCCGAAGGCGAACGCGATCCCGAGCACGAATGCGCTCAGCCCGCGGCCGCCCGCCATGTCGATCTGAAAGCGCGCCTCGCGGTCCATCAGCCGGAGCGGCGACAGGCCCAGCATGTGCAGGCCGAAGAGCATCACCACGACGCCGGCGACGATGCCGAGCTCGTACTTGTAGCCGAGCAGAACGTGGCCGAGCGCGGAGGCGCTCATGCCGAGTGCCACGAACACGACGCTGAAGCCGAGGACGAAGGTGATGGCCAGCAGCACCGCCTGGAGCTTGGGCGCCTCGCCGTCGCGCAGATCCTCCAGCGAGCTGCCGGCCACGAACGAGACGTAGCCGGGCACCAGCGGCAGCACGCAGGGCGAAAGGAACGAGATCACCCCGGCCGCGAAGGCCGTCATGGCGCCGATCAGCGAGAGCTCCAGCATGTCCGCAAACCTAACCGGGACGCCGGCCGAATTCGATTCCCATCGCCAGCATGCGACCGGCTCAGGGCGAGCGCAAGACCGCCGCCGCCGGCCGGCCCAGCAGCCGCCAGGTGCCGAGGAAACCGGCGACCAGCGTCAAAAGGATCGCGCCGATCAGGACGCGCAGCACCGGCCAGAGGGCGAAGGTCCACTCCAGGCCCATCACCGGCACCACCACGACCCAGGCGCCGAGCGTGCCCAGCGCGCCGCCGACCAGTGCCGCCGCCAGGCCGAGGCCGGCGTACTCGAGCAGGAAGACGCGCAGGAGGTCGGCCCGGGTGGCGCCCAGCACCTTGAGGACCACCGCCTCGTACAGGTGGCGGCGGCGCGCCGCGGCGACCGCCCCCGCCAGCACCAGGACCCCGCTCAACAGCGTGATGCCGCCGACCGCGTCGATCGCGATCTCGATTCTCTGTAGCACCTCCTGAACCCGCGCCACGATCTCGCGCACCGAGATCGGCGTGACGTTGGGCAGCCGCTCCGCCAGACGGTCGAGCAGCCCAGGCTCCGCCTCGGCCGGCACCTCCACCGCCGCGGCGAACGTGTGCGGCGCCGCCTCGATCAGGCCGGGGCTCAGGATGAACACGAAGTCGAGCCGCGCCTCGCTCCAGTCGATCTCGGCGCGCAGATTGGCGATCTCGGCCTCGATCACGCGGCCGAGGACGTTGAAGGCGAGCGTATCGCCCACACCGACACCGTAGGCCTCGGCGACGTCGTCCTCGACCGAGACCAGCGGCGGTCCCTGGTAGTCCTCGGGCCACCAGGCCCCGGCCGCCAACTCGGCGTGATCGGGCTCGGCCGCGGCGTAGCTCAGGCCGCGATCGCGGCGCAGCGACCAGTGCTCGACCCCGGTTTCGTCGACCGGGACGCCCTGGATGCGCACCACGCGGCCGCGGATCAGCGGCGCCTCCTGGGTGATGCTGCCGCCGGGCGTGGCGGCGACCTCCTCCCGGAACGCGTCCAGCTGGTCGGGCTGGATGTCGATGAAGAAGATCGCCGGCGCCCGGTCGGGCAGATGCATCTCGACCTCGGCGGCGAGGTTGCGCTGCACCAGCGCGACCAGCGTGAGGACCGCGAGGCCGGCCCCGAGCGCCACGACCACGCTCACGGCCCCGGCGCCCGGCCGGTGCAGGTTGGCGATCGCCATGCGCAGGCGCGCGCCACCGGCGCCGCGGAGCCGGCGCAACAGACGGAGGACGCCCTGGGCCAGGGCAGCCAGCAGCAGGGCGGCGACGAGCGCGGCGAGGACGAAGACGAGGCCGATCTGCGGGCTCGCCACGCCCACCACCGCGAGGCCGGCGAGGCCGAGCACAGCGGCGGCCAGCGCCCAGAGGTACACCGGGCGGGGCCAGCGCTGCGGTGGCGTGATCAGGGCCCGGAACATCCCCGCGGGCGAGACGTCCTGGGCCCGGGCCAGCGGCCAGATCGCGAACACGAAGGTGGTGAGCAGGCCGCAGCCGGCAGCGATCGCGAGCGGCACCGGGTAGAAGCCGACCACGACCTCGACCGGCACCAGGTTGTCCGGCAAGAAGCGCAAAAGGCTCGGCGCGAGCTGGCCGAGCAGCACGCCGAGGGCCACCCCCGCCGTCGCCAGGGTCAGGACCTGCAGGAGATAGACGAGGAAGATCAGGCGGCTCTGCGCGCCGAGGCCTTTGAGGCTGGCGATCGTCGATGTCTTGCCGGCGAGGTAGTTGTGGATGGCGAGCCCGATGCCGAGACCGCCGATCAGGAGCGCGGTCATGCCGGCAAGCGTGAGGTACGTCGCCAGGCGATCGGTCACCCGGGCGATCCGCGGCTGGACGTCGCGCGCGCCCCGCGCCCGCCAGCGGGCGTCCGGATGGTCGGCGGTCAGGCGCTCGAGGACGGCCTCGGCCTCCTCCCCGGGCGGCAGGGCGAAGAGGTAGGAGTAACGGGCGAGCGAGCCGGGCTGAATCACGCCCGTGCGCTCGAGCTGATTCTGGGCGATCATCACCCGCGGCCCGATGCCGATGTAGCCGCCGACCCGGTCGGGCTCGCGCTCGATGACGCCGCTCACCGTGAACTCGGCCTCGCCGATCCGGATGGGATCACCGATCGCAATGCCGAGCCGCGCCAGCACGCCCCGCTCGACCAGGGCGCCGGCGTCGGCGAGGGCGTCCTCGAGGCTCAGGCCCGGCGGGTCGAGGCGGACCGTGCCGTAGAGCGGATAGGCGTCGCCCACCGCCTTCAATTCCGTGACCAGGCGCCGGCCCTCCGGGCCGCCGACCATGGCGTTGGCCTGCACGATGTCGGAGCGGGCGGCCCCGGGCGGCGTCAGCGCGTCGATCTCAGCCGGCTCGAGCGGCAGATTGACCGCCTCGATCCTGACGTCGCCGCCGAACAGCGCCGCGGCATCGCGCTCAATGCCCTCGAGCAGGCCGGCGTTGATCACGCCGACCGCGGCGATCGCGCCGACCCCGAGCGTCAGGCAGGCGAGGAAGACCCCGAAGCCTCTGAGCCCGCCCCGAAGCTCGCGCCGGGCCAGACGCCAGGCAATGCCCAGCCCCACCTCAAGCGACCTCGCGCGCTGGTGCCGCCCGGGCACCGGAGGCATCAAAGATGCGGCCATCGGCCATCGCGAGCCGGCGCGTGCAGCGCGCGGCCAGCGCCGGCTCGTGCGTGATCAGCAAGAGCGTCATGCCGCGCTCGCGCTGCACGCGGAACACGAGCTCCACGATTTCCTGGCCGGTCGCCTGATCGAGGTTGCCGGTGGGCTCGTCCGCGAGCAGGAGCTTGGGCTCGTTGGCGAGCGCACGTGCCAGCGCCACCCGCTGCTGCTCGCCGCCCGAGAGCTGGCCGGGGTAGTGCTCCGCCCGATGACCGAGACCGACCTCCTCGAGCCGCTGCGCCGCCCGCCCGAAGGCATCGCGCACGCCGGCCAGCTCCAGCGGCACGGCGACGTTCTCCTGCGCGGTCATGGTCGGGATCAGGTGGAACGACTGGAACAGGATACCGATCTCGCGGCCACGGAAGCGGGCCAGCCGGTCCTCGCCGAGCGCGCCGAGATCCTCGCCGTCGACCCGCACGCTGCCGGCGGTCGGCTGCTCGATGCCACCGATCACGGCGAGCAGCGTCGATTTGCCCGAGCCCGAGGGACCCACGACGCTCACCGAGCTGCCCGCCGCGACCTCGAGATTGATTCCACGCAGGATCTTGACCGGACCCGCACCACTATCCAGGGTCACGTGCACGTCACGAAGCTCGATCATCGCAGGGGCACCGGGAGAAAGCTGGAGCATGGCGCAACAAGTGGTCCGAATCGGCGCAGTTCTCAAGGTCATCGTCATCCTGGGCCTGACACTCGGGATCCGAGCCGCGGCCGCCGAGGAGGGCTGTCGGATCGTGGTCCTGGGCGATTCGCTGGCGTCGGCTTATGGGCTGCCACTGGTCGAAGGCTTCCCGGCGCAGCTCGAGCGGCGCCTGGAGGCGGAGGGCATCGCCTGTGCCGTGCTCGATGCCGGTGTCGCCGGCGACACCTCGGCGGGCGGGCGCGCGCGCCTGGACTGGGTGCTCGCGGACGAGCCGACGCATGTGATCGTGGAGCTCGGCGGCAACGACGCGCTGCGCGCCCTGCCGCCCCAGGCGATGGAGGAGAACCTGGACGCGATCATCGCGCGGCTCCGGGCGCAGGGCGTCGAGGTCCTGCTCGCCGGCATGCTCGCCCCGCCCAATCTCGGCCGCGACTACGGCGAGGAGTTCGCCGCCGTGTTCCCGCGCCTGGCCGATCGCCACCACGTGCCGCTCTACCCGTTCTTCCTCGAGGGGGTCGCGACCGTGCCCGATCTCAACCAGCCGGACGGCATCCATCCCAGCGCCCAAGGCATCGCGACCATCGTCGACAACATCTTCCCGACGGTCGCGGCCTGGCTCAGGGATACGGGCGCGGCCCCGGCCCGCGGCGCCTGACGCGCCGGGCTGCGGCAGCTCCCAATTGAGGACCGCCGGTCGGAACCATCGGGCGCACCTCGCGCTTTTCCCTTCTTGCGTCGTCGGCCGTGCTGGCGGCGCGGGACCGGAGGAGGAGCGCGGATGACCATGGGACGCCGACCGGGGGCCTGGCTCGCGGCCGCGCTCATGCTGATCGCGCTGCTCGCCCGGCCGCAGGACGCCCGGGGCGCTGCCTGCGCCGAGTTGGAGAGCCGGGGGGTGCTCAACGTCTTGAGCCTCAACCTCCTCTACTCGGAAATCGGGACCCGGGACGAGCGGCTGGCGACAATCGCATCCTTCGTCGCCACCAACCAGGTCGACGTGCTCCTGCTGCAGGAGGTCGTGGCCGGCAGGCTGGCCGGGACCCCGAACAGCGCCCAGGATCTGCAGGGGATCCTGCGCGAGGAGGAGGGGCTGGAGTACGACCTGCGCACCGCGTACGAGGCGGGGCTGCCGCGTATCCTGGCGGTCGCCAACGCCACGCTCGCGCGCTGCGAGATCGCGGCCGATGCGATCGAGGCGCTGCCTGTGGCGGAGGCGGTCGAGGTCGGGCCGCGCACCATCGGCATCACGCGCAACGCCCTTTGGACCCGGTTCGAACTCCCGGGCACCGTCCCCGTCAGCGTCTACAACACGCATCTGTGCTCCGGCTGCTCGCCGGCGGAGAAGGCGGCGCAGCTCGAGGCGGTGCTGGCCTTCATCGAGCAGAACGAGGGCGCCTTCGACGGTCCGGTGGTTCTCGGCGGCGATCTCAATCTCGATGCGCTGCGCGGCGTCGAGCACCGCGCGCTGTACGATCGGATCGTCGAGGCGGGCTTCGTCGACGCCCACGCCGAGGCGGTGGCGGAGCCGCTGGAGAACCTGTGCCCCGACCGCCAGCGCCCGGACGAGCACTGCACGCTCGGGGTCGGGCTGGACCTCGAGGCGCTGAAGGGGCAGCTGCTGACCCTCGACGTGCCGCTGCTGAACCGCCTGGGCTTCAGCGTGCCGCGCTCGTTTCGCCTGCCGCAGCCGGCGGTCTCGAGCGCCCGGCGGGTCGATTACGTTTTCGCCCGCGGCTTCGGGCCGGTGGACGACGGTCGCGTGGTCTTCAATGCTCGGGTGGACCCCGAGGCGCCGGCGGTCTCGGACCACGCCGGCGTGTTCGCGCGGCTCGCGCTGCCGGAGACGCCGACGCGGCAGGCGGCTCTGCCCTGAGCGCGGCGGTGCCGGCGGCCGCCGCCGTGTGTCGGTTTGTAGCAACGCGGGGCGTTGAACCGCCGCGGCGGTTATGTGACAAGAGGTGACAATCAGGGCACGATTGCCGAACCACCGTGCGGATCGGAGGAGGCTATGTCCCAGGTCTTTCCCGTACCGGAAGCGATCGCCAGGGCTGCGCACTGCGACGAGGCCAAGTATCGGGAGATGTACAGGCGCTCGGTGGCGGACCCGGAAGGGTTCTGGGCCGAGCAGGCGAAGCGCATCGACTGGGTGAAGTTCCCGACCCGGATCAAGGACGTCGACTTCGCGGCAGATGCCCGCATCCGCTGGTACGAGGACGGCTTGCTCAACGTCTCGTACAACTGCCTGGACCGGCATCTGGCGACGCGCGGCGATCAGACGGCGATTCTGTGGGAAGGCGACGACCCCGACCAGTCGCAGAAGATCACCTACCGCCAGCTGCACGAGCAGGTCTGCAGGTTCGCGAACGTGCTCAAGCACGATCTGGGCGTGAGCAAGGGCGACCGGGTCACGATCTACATGCCCATGATCCCCGAGACGGCGGTGGCGATGCTCGCCTGCACCCGGATCGGCGCGATCCATTCGGTGGTCTTCGGCGGCTTCTCACCGGATTCGCTGGCGGATCGCATCAACGACTGCGACTCCAAGCTCGTGATCACGACCGATATCGGGCGGCGCGGCGGCCGCGACGTCCCGCTCAAGGCGAATACGGACGAGGCGCTCGAGGCCTGCGCCGACGACGTCAAGGTCCTGATGTTCCGCCACGCGGGCAAAGACGTGAACGTCGTGCCGGGGCGCGACATCATCGTCGAGGACCTGTTGCCGAACGCCTCGGCCGAGTGCCCGCCCGAGCCCATGAACGCGGAGGATCCGCTGTTCATCCTCTACACCTCGGGCTCCACCGGCAAGCCCAAGGGCGTGCTGCACACCACCGGCGGCTATCTCGTCTACGTCGCCGTGACGCACCACTACGTGTTCGATTACCACGAGGGCGAGATCTACTGGTGCACGGCGGATGTCGGCTGGGTCACCGGGCACAGCTACATCGTCTACGGCCCGCTCGCCAACGGCGCCATCTCGCTCATGTTCGAGGGCGTGCCCAACTACCCGACCGTGTCCCGCTTCTGGGAGGTCTGCGACAAGCACAAGGTCAACATCTTCTACACCGCGCCGACCGCGATCCGGGCACTCATGCGCCACGGCGACGAGCCGGTGAAGAAGACCTCGCGCCAGAGCATCCGCATCCTCGGCACGGTCGGCGAGCCGATCAACCCGGAGGCCTGGCTCTGGTACCACCGGGTCGTGGGCGATGGCCGCTGCCCGATCGTCGACACCTGGTGGCAGACCGAGACCGGCGGCATCCTGATCACGCCTCTGCCCGGCGCCACGCCGCTCAAGCCCGGCTCTGCGACCTGGCCGTTCTTCGGCATCCGGCCCGCACTGGTCGACAACGACGGCCGGATGCTCGAAGGCCCGGCCGAGGGCAACCTCGTCATCCTCGACAGCTGGCCCGGCCAGATGCGCACCGTCTATGGCGATCACCAGCGCTTCGTGCAGACCTACTTCGCGACCTTCCAGGGCATGTACTTCACGGGCGACGGCGCCCGCTGCGACGAGGACGGCTACTGGTGGATCACGGGCCGGGTCGACGACGTGCTCAACGTCTCGGGCCATCGCCTGGGCACCGCCGAGGTCGAGAGCGCCCTGGTCGCGCACGTCGCGGTGGCCGAGGCCGCGGTCGTGGGCTATCCGCACGACCTCAAGGGCCAGGGCATCTACTGCTACGTGACGCTGATCGCCGGCAAGGAACCCAGCGAGGAGCTGCGCCAGGAGCTGCGGCAGCACGTACGCAAGGTGATCGGCCCGACCGCGACACCCGACTTCATCCAATGGGCGCCGGGCCTGCCCAAGACCCGCTCGGGCAAGATCATGCGCCGCATCCTGCGCAAGATCGCGGCCAACGAGTACCAGGAGCTCGGCGACACCTCGACGCTGGCCGAGCCCGGCGTGGTCGACGATCTGGTCGACAACCGCATGAACCGGTAGGCGGCAGCGCCGCCTGCCCAAGCACTAGAAGGGAGGCTTCGGCCTCCCTTCCTTCTTCCGAGATCACGGAGGCAGTGCGGGCGTGATATCGGTCCGGGTGAAGTCGTCGCCCTTGAAGAGGAGCGGCAGGTTCCTCGTTTTCGCCAGCGCGTAGCTGAACAGGTCGCCGAAGTTGAGGACGGCAGGCGGCTGTCCCCGGCCCTTTCCATACGCCAGCATGCCCGCCAGCGCCGCTTCAGCTTGCGCAACATCCATCTCGACGATTGCGATCTCGTAGTCGTCGATCAGGGCCCGGACCTCGGCGACGCCGGTCTCGCCCAGCCGGTGCATCGCGACCCGCGCGACCTCGACCAGGGTGGCCGCGGAGATCAGTGCTCCCCCTGTGACCAGGCGCTCGTGAAACGCGGCGGAGTCGGGCTCGCCCGCGATCAGGGCCACGATCGCCGACGTATCGACGACGAAGCTCACGCCTTCGGCAATCCGTGCTCGTCGTACAGAGCTTGATCGGGGTCGCTCGCATCACGCACCGGCAGGGCACGGATCCGCCGCAGCCGCGCTTCC
>CAZXYL010000082.1:0-3622 GCA_964644915.1 uncultured Geminicoccaceae bacterium | reverse complement strand
TCGTGGGCGAGATGCTGGAGCTGGTGCGCCTGCCGCAGCTGGCCTCGCGGCGCCCGCAGCAGCTCTCGGGCGGACAGCAGCAGCGCGTGGCGCTGGCCCGCGCGCTCGCCACGCAGCCCAAGGTGCTGCTGCTCGACGAGCCGCTCTCCGCGCTCGATCTCAAGCTGCGCCAGGAGATGCGGGGCGAGCTCAAGACCCTGCAGCAGGAGACCGGCATCACCTTCATCTTCGTCACCCACGATCAGGAGGAGGCGCTCACCATGAGCGACCGGATCGCGGTGATCTCCAACGGGCAGGTGCAGCAGATCGGGGCTCCGGACGAGATCTACGAGCACCCGGTGAACCGGTTTGTCGCCGGGTTCATTGGCGAGACCAACCTGCTCGAGGCGCGGCTGATCGAGCGCGCGGGCGGGCGCGCCGTCTGCGCGCTCGGCAACGGCGAGCGGTTGCTGGTCGAGGACGGCCGCGGCACCTTGGGCGAGCGGGTCACCCTGTCGCTGCGCCCCGAGAAGGTGGCGCTCCGGCCCCACGGCGACGCCGGCGCGGAGCTGCACGGCACGGTGCAGAGTCTCGTCTACCTCGGCACCGACACCCAGTACCGGATCGATCTCGGCGGCGGGCAGAGCCTGCTCGTCCGGGCGCAGAACGCGCAAGGGGCCAGGCCCGCCTTCGCGACCGGGACGCGGGTCGGCCTCGAGGTCGCGCCGGGCGCCGCCCGGGTGCTCGCCGACTGATGCGTCAGGATACGGCGCTGGCCCCGATCGCGGTGCCGGCGGCCGAGCCGCCCGGGCGCGTGCGCCGCCGCGCCGAACGCCGCCTGCTCCTGCTCCTGCCGGCGCTCGCGATCCTCTGCGGGCTCCTGATCGCGCCGCTCGGCATCATGCTGGTGTACTCGTTTCTCGTGCCCGGCACCTTCGGCGGCGTGGTCTGGGAGTTCTCGCTCGGCGCCTACGTGCAGTTCCTGTTCGAGCGCGACATCTTCGACGACACGCTGATCTTCACCACCGCCTATCTCGGCATCTTCGCGCGCTCGTTCGTCCAGGCGCTGATCGCGACTGTGGGCTGCCTGCTGATCGGCCTGCCGACCGCGTACTTCATGGCGACCCGGCCGCCCGAGCAGCGCAACCTGTGGGTTTTCCTGATCACGGTGCCCTACTGGGTGAACCTTTTGATCAGGACGCTCGCCATGCTGTTCCTGATCCGCGACGAGGGCCCGCTCAACGCCTTCCTCCTCTGGCTCGGCGTGATCGAGCGGCCGCTCACCATCGCCTATACGCAGTACGCGATCGGGATCGGGTTGATCTACAGCTACCTGCCGTTCATGGTGCTGCCGATCTACGCCACGATCGAGCGCTTCGACTTCCGCCTGGTCGAGGCCGCCTACGACCTCTACGCCGACCGCTGGACGGTCTTCCGCCGGATCATCCTGCCGCTCGCCGCGCCCGGGATCATCGCCGGCTGCCTGCTGGTGTTCATCCCGAGCCTGGGCGCCTTCATCGCGCCCGACATCCTGGGCGGCGGCCGCAACCTGATGATCGGCAACATGATAGCACTCCAGTTCGGCGCCTCGCGCAACTGGCCGTTCGGGGCCGCGGCCGCGGTCATCCTGATGAGCATGGTGCTGGTGGCGCTGATCCTCTACGCCCGCGCCCAGGTCCGGGGCGCCGGCCCGGTGGCGCACGGCTGATGGCGGCGCGCCGGCCGCGGGCCGAGGAGCTCAGGCGCTTTCCGGGCTTTCGCGCGACCGCGTGGCTTTGCGTCGTCTTCCTCTACGCGCCGATCCTGGTGATCGCGGTCTACTCGTTCAACTCGATCCGCTCGATCACCGTCTGGGGCGGCTTCACGCTGGACTGGTACGGCCGGGTGTTCCGCAACAGCGAGATCCAGCAGGCGACGCTGAACTCGCTCACCGTCGCGATCATCGCCGCCTCGGTCGCGACCGTGGCCGCGACCGCCGCCGCGCTCGCCATGGCCCGCGCCGGCCCGTTCCGGGGCCGGGCGGCCGCCTACGGCGTGATCACGCTGCCGCTCATGGTGCCGGAGATCGTCTCCGCCGTGGCGACGCTGATCTTCTTCGCCACGCTCGGCATCGCGCTCGGCCTGCACACGGTGATCCTCGCGCACACGGTGTTCTGCATCCCGTTCGCCTATCTGCCGATCGCGGCGCGCCTTTCCGGCATCGACCCGGTCTACGAGCAGGCGGCGGCCGACCTCTACGCCGACCCCTGGCGCGCCTTCCGGTATGTCACCCTGCCGCTGATGGGCCCCGGCATCGTCGCCGGCTTCATGCTCGCCTTCATCATCTCCCTCGACGACTTCATCATCACCAACATGGTCGCGGGCCCGGGCGCCACGACCCTGCCGGTGCTGATCTACGGCATGGTGCGCACCGGCTTCTCGCCCGAGATCAACGCCGTCTCGACGCTGCTGCTCGCGGTCTCGGTGCTGTTCGTCACCCTGTCGTACCTCATCGGCCGCATGCGGCAGTAGCGGTCACGCGGGTGATCGAGTAAGCAGAGAGAAACAGGGACAAGGAGGCAGCATGCACCGTCGCATCACCGCCCTGGCGCTCGGCGCCGGGCTGGCGCTGGCGCTCTCGGGCACCGCCAAGGCCGAGGGCCAGCTCTTCATCTACAACTGGTTCGACTACACCCCGCCCGAGCTGATCGAGAAGTTCGAGCAGGAGCACGGCGTCAGCGTCACCCTCGACACCTACGATTCCAACGAGACCCTGCTCGCCAAGCTGGTCGGCGGCGGCACCGGCTACGACATCGCCATGCCCGGCGACTACATGGTCGCGATCATGATCCGCGAGGGCCTGCTCGAGCAGGTCGAGCCCAACAAGATGGAGAACGCCAAGAATCTCGACCCGCGCTGGGTCGACGTCTACTGGGACCCGGGCCGCGAGTACTCGATCCCCTGGCAGTGGGGCACCACCGCGTTCATGGTCAATCGCGAAGTCTTCGACGGCGATATCGACACGCTGGCGATCCTGTTCGACCCGCCGGAACCCCTTCAGGGCCAGATCAACGTGCTGCGCGACGTCAACGACGTCCTCAACGCCGGCCTGCGCTATCTCGGCCACCCGCGCTGCAACAGCGACCAGGCGCAGCTGCGCGAGCTGAACGATCTCATGCAGAGCGCCAAGCCGCACTGGAAGAGCTTCAACTCGGACGGCGCCAAGGAGGTCCTGGTCTCGGGCGACGTCCAGGCCGGCATGATCTGGAACGGCTTCGGCATGCGCGCGCGCATGGAGAAGCCCTCGCTCGAGTACGCCTACCCGCGGGAGGGGTTCACCGGCTGGATGGACAACATCGTGGTGCTGAAAGGGGCGCGCAATCTCGAGAACGCGAAGCTGTTCGTGAACTTCATGATGGAGCCCGAGCACGCCGCCATGGTCTCGAACTTCGCGCGCTACGCCAACGGCATCAGCGGCTCCGAGGCGTTCATGGACCCGGAGCTCCTGGAGGCGCCGGAGATCGTGATCCCCGCGGGCGCGCCCGACCCCGAGTTCGTGCCGCCCTGCGAGGACGAGGTGATCCGGCTGTACGACCGGATCTGGACCAACCTGCTGCGCTGAAGCGAGTGGACGGACCGACCCGGAGCGATCCGTCCGCCGCCT
>CAZXYL010000081.1:0-2564 GCA_964644915.1 uncultured Geminicoccaceae bacterium | reverse complement strand
GACCGGGTCAGCCAGCGGCTGCGCGCCGAGGGCAAGGCGCTGCCCCGGATGCTGGAGGTGCTGAAGCAGGCCGGGGCCACGGCGTTCTACGTCGAGGGCGGGACACGCCAGCTCGGACCGGATGGCCGCTTCAAGCCGGTGCCGCGATAACTTCAGGCGGCGATCAGCTCGAAGCGGTCGACGTCGACCAGGCCCAGGTCGGTGAGCTTGAGGTGCGGGATCACCGGCAGGGGCAGGAAAGCGAGCTGCAGGAACGGCTCGGCCAGGGCGCAGCCCATGGCGCGGGCCGCCTCGCGCAGCCGCCGCAGGCCCCCTTCCACCTCGGCGAGGGGCCGCTCGCTCATCAGCCCTGCGATCGGCAGCGCCAGCTCCGCGCGCACCTTGCCGCCAGCCACGGCGACGCAGCCGCCCTGCAGCTCGATCAGCCGGTTCACGGCGAGCGCCATGTCGGCGTCGTTGTCGCCGACCACGATCAGATTGTGGCTGTCGTGGCCGATGCTGCCGGCGAGCGCGCCCTGCAGCCCGCCGAAGCCCTTGACGAAGCCGCGCCCGATGTTGCCGTTGATGCCGTGCCGCTCGAGCACGCAGAGCTTGTGCACGCCCTGGGCGGGATCGGGCAGGCGCAGGCCGTCCCGATACGGCAGCGAGAGCGTAAGGTGCTCCGTGAGCAGAGAGTTCTCGATCGCGCCGATCACCGCGCCCGTGGGCCCGCTCGCGCGGACCTCGAGGTCCTCCGGGCGGACCGGCTCGCGCCTGACCGAGCCATAGCCGACCGACGCAATGCGCGGTCGGCCCGCGAACGCCGCCTCGTCCACGAGGATGCCGCCGCAGATCACGGCGGCCACGGCGCAGGTCTCGAGATCGTCGAGCAGCACGACGTCGGCCCGCCGGCCGGCCGCGATCTGGCCGCGATCGAACAGGCCAAACGCGCGGGCGGCGGCGAAGCTCGCCGCGCGATAGGCCGCAACCGGCGGCGCGCCCGCCCGGATCGCCTTGCGGATGGCGAAATCGATGTGGCCCTCCTCCGCGATCTCGAGCGGGTTGCGATCGTCGGTGCAGAACGAGAACGACGGCCAGGTATCGGCGCTGAGCAGCGGGGCGAGTGCCGCCACGTCCTTGGCGATGCTGCCCTCGCGGGCCAGCACTTGCATGCCCTTCTTCAGCTTCTCCTCGGCCTCGGCGAAGCTCGTGCTCTCGTGATCGGTCCGGATCGCGGCGGCCAGATACCCGTTCAGCGCGTAGCCGCGCACCAGCGGCGCGTGGCCGTCGACGTGCCGGCCTGCGAACGCGAGCAGCTTGTCCAGGACCACGTCGTCCTTCGCCAGCACGCCCGGAAAGTTCATCATCTCCGCGAGGCCGAGCACGGCGGGGTGATCGGCGAGGGCGACAAGGTCCGCCGCGTCCAGGCGCGCGCCCGAGGTCTCGAGGTGCGTCGCGGGTACGCAGGAGCTGAGCTGGACCCTGAGGGTCATGCGAAGGGTCTGCGCCGCGTCCAGAAAGTAGCGGATGCCCTCTGCCCCGAGGACGTTCGCGATCTCGTGCGGGTCGCAGATCGCCGTCGTGGTGCCGCGCGGCAGCACGGCGCGCTCGAACTCCGTGGGCGTGACCAGGCTGCTCTCGATGTGCACATGGGTGTCGATGAAGCCGGGCACGGCGATCTGGCCCTTTGCGTCCATCTCGCGCACCCCGCGGTAATCCTCGTGGGTGCCGACGATCCAATCGCCGCAGATCGCGATGTCGCCACGATCCAGCGTACCGGTGGCGACGTTCAGAATCCGCGCGCCCTTGATCACGAGATCCGCGCGCTCGCGGCCGAGCGCCTGATCGATGCGGCGGCAGAGCTCCGGTCTGGTCAGCGCCATCGAGCGGCTCCTTTAAAGCGTGCCGGCTCAGCCGGTCAGGTGCTCGACGAACCAGTCGCGCGCCGCCCCGCTCGCGCGGTCGAAATCGGCGACATAGGCGTCGAAGTGACCGCCGCCGAGGGTCACGAGCTTCTTCGGCTGCAGGGCCTGCTCGTAGGCGGCGAGCGCCTCGTCGGCCACGGTGAGGTGATCGCCGAGCGCCACGACCAGAAGCAGCGGCGTCGGGCTGACGTAGCCGATGTACGCGCCCGGCTCGTAGGCGAGGAACAGCTCGACCGAGCGCAGCGTCACCTCGTTGCGCCAGGCGGGCGATCGCGTGCGGGCGGTTTCGCTGAACCACTGCCAGGAGTCGGGCGTCGGCAGCACGGCAGGCCCGGCGGCATCCTCCGAGACCACCGGGATCATCGCCGGCGGCTCGCCGCGATAGCGCTTGAGCCGGTCCTCGGCACACATCGCCTCGACCGCCCCGACCATATCGGCCCGGATCAGGCGCCGGGCGTTGCGATGGCCGCTGATGAGCGGCACCTGCGCGGCGACGCACTTGATCCTGCAATCGATCGCGCCGAGCACGAGCACGTGGCCGCCCGAATAGCTCGAGCCCCACACCCCGATCCGCTCGGCGTCGGTCTCGGGCAGGGTCTGGGCGAAGCTGATGGCGTCGCGGTAGTCCGCGATCTGCCGCCAGGGGTCGATCTCCTGGCG
>CAZXYL010000080.1:0-1586 GCA_964644915.1 uncultured Geminicoccaceae bacterium | reverse complement strand
GGGCCGTCGATCCGACCGGTCGAGAGCGTGGAGCGCCTTGAAGCCGTGGGCTCGCAGGAGCGTATCGAGCAGACCGTCACGATCGCCTTGCTGGCGGTCCTCGCGGTGGGCTGTCTCCTCGTCCTGCGGCCGTTCGTCTCGGCGCTGCTCTGGGCGTTGATTCTGTCCTTCTCGAGCTGGCCTCTGCACGCCTGGCTGGTCCGGCGGCTGAATGGCCGGCGGACGATCGCGGCGACGCTCATGACGCTGCTCGTCGCCGCGATCTTCATCCTGCCGCTGGTGGCCGTGGGCACCGGGCTTGCCGACAGCGTCACCAAGGTGGCCGCCATGGTCGGGACGCTGCTGGAGCACGGCCCGCCGGGCCCGCCGGCCTGGCTGTCCGATCTCCCCGTGCTGGGGTCGGACCTGTTCGAGCGCTGGCTCGAGCTGGAACGGCTCGGTGCCGGCTGGACCGCGGAGCTGCAGCCGCACCTCGAGACCGGACGAGACTGGCTCCTGAGCATCGGGCTGCGGCTTGGCGAAGCCATTCTCCAGGTCAGCCTCGGCGTTCTGGCCGCCTTCTTCTTCTTTCGTGATGGCGCCAAGGGCGGGCAGCGCCTGGCCGCGGCGATCGAGCGGCTGACGGGCGAGCGCGCGCCGAGGCTGCTCGCGGTGGCCGGCGGGACGATCAAGAGCGTGGTCTATGGTGTGATCGGGACCGCGTTCGCCCAGGCCACATTGCAGGCGGTGGGGCTCTGGCTGGCCGGCGTGCCGGCGGCGCTGTTCCTGGGCTTTTTGACTTTCTTCCTCTCGTTCGTGCCGGTCGGGCCGCCACTGGTCTGGCTGCCGGCCGCCGCCTGGCTGCTCTACGACGGGTCGGTCGGCTGGGGGGTGTTCCTGGCGGCATGGGGTTTCGTCGTCGTGAGCGGCGCGGACAACGTGTTGCGGCCCTGGCTGATCAGCCGCGGCACCAACCTGCCTTTCATCCTGGTGTTCCTCGGCGTGATCGGCGGCGTGCTGGCCTTCGGCTTTCTCGGCGTGTTCCTCGGGCCCACCCTGCTCGCGGTCGGCTGGGTACTGATCCAGGAATGGAGCGCCGAGCCCCGGGCGCTGACGACCGAGGCGACGATGCCCGCGAGCGTCGAATCCTTGAGGACCTCGCCCGAGCGCCGACATGGCGACCAGGAGGCGACGGTCGCGACCATCGAGCCCGGCTCGCCGACGCGCAGGCGGCAGGTCTCCTGACCGGCACGCCTGGGTTCAGCTTCCGGGCGTCGATCGAAGCGTGCTGGCGTTCCTGTCGCGGGCGCTCGCCTGAAGGAGTGGACCATGCTGCTGCTGGAGGTTTGCGTCATCCTGGCGCTCACGCTGCTCAACGGGCTGCTCGCGATGTCGGAGCTCGCGGTGGTCTCGGCGCGCCGCGCCCGCCTTCAGCAGCTCGCGGCTGCGGGCCACCGCGGCGCGACGATCGCGCTCCGCCTGATCGACGATCCGGGCCGCTTCCTGTCCACGGTGCAGATCGGGATCACGCTGGTCGGCATCTTTGCCGGCGCGTTCGGCGGCGCGACCCTGGCCGCCCGCCTCGGCACCTGGCTCGACGGCTGGCC
>CAZXYL010000079.1:0-3969 GCA_964644915.1 uncultured Geminicoccaceae bacterium | reverse complement strand
CCCTTGCTCTTGGGGACTTACGCGCAGTTTCTCCTGATCGAGATCTTTTGCCTCGCGCTGTTCGCCATGAGCCTGCACTTCATCATGGGGCCGGGTGGCATGATCTCGTTCGGCCATGCCGCCTATTTCGGGCTCGGCGCCGACGGCGCCGGTTTGATGATCCATCATCTGCACGTCTCGATGGAGGTGGCGTTGGCGACGGCGCCCGTGGTCGCGGGCGCGGGCGCCCTGCTCTTCGGCTGGTTCTGCGTGCGGCTTTCGGGCGTCTACCTCGCCATGCTCTCGCTCGCATTCGCCCAGATCGCCTACGCCATCGTGTTCCAGTGGTACGACTTCACCGGCGGCGACAACGGCCTGGTCGGGATCTGGCCCGCGGCGTGGGCGAGCGATATCATGGTCTATTACTATCTCGCCTTCGCGCTCAACCTGATCGCCTTGCTTCTCCTGCGCCGTTTCGTCTTCGCGCCGTTCGGCCTGACGCTGCGCGCCTGTCGCGATGCGCCGCTGCGGGCCGATGCCATCGGGATCGACCTCCGCACGCATCAGTGGCTGGCGTTCGCCATCGCCGGCACGTTCGCGGGGCTCGCTGGCGGCCTGCTCGCCTTCCTCAAGGGCGCGATCGACCCGAGCTGGCTCTCGATCCCGCAGTCGATCAACGCCCTGGTGATGGTGCTCCTGGGCGGTGTGCAGACGCTCACCGGGCCGGTGTTCGGCGCCGCGGTCTACCGCGGCCTCGAGGTCACCTTCACCACCACCGCGGAGGCCTGGTTTCTCGGCCTGTCCCATCACTGGCCCCTGGTGCTGGGCCTGATCATCGTCATCCTGGCGGTCGCCTTTCCGCACGGCATCGCGGGCTTCACGCGGCGGCTCGCGCGGTCGACATGACCGAGGTCCTGGCGGTCGACGGTCTGTCCAAGGCGTTCGGCGGCGTCCAGGCCGTGGACGGGGTGAGCTTCAGCCTGGCGGCCGGCGAGCTGCTCGCCCTGATCGGCCCGAACGGCGCCGGCAAGACCACCTGCTTCAACTGCGTGAACGGGCAGATCCGCCCCGATCGCGGCAGCGTGCGCCTGCTGGGTCGTGAGCTGGTGGGCCTCGCCCCACGCGCGATCTGGCGGCTGGGCGTCGCCCGCACCTTCCAGATCACCCAGACCTTCGGCTCGATGACGGTGCTCGAGAACGTGCAGGAGGCTCTGATCTCGCGCCATCGCCGTTCGCGCCATCTGTGGCGGCCGGCGCATGGCATGTATCGCGCCGACGCGCTGGCGCTCCTGGATCGGGTGGCGATGCGCGAGCAGGCCGAGCGCGCCTGCGCCGTGCTCGCGTATGGCGATCTCAAGCGGGTCGAGCTCGCGCTGGCGCTGGCGAGCGAGCCGAAGCTCCTGCTCATGGACGAGCCGACCGCGGGCATGGCGCCGCGAGAGCGGATCGAGCTCATGGCGCTCACGCGGGCGATCGTGCGCGAGCGGGACCTCGCGGTCCTGTTCACCGAGCACGACATGGACGTGGTGTTCGCACACGCGGATCGGGTCATGGTCATGGACCGCGGGCGGCTGATTGCGGACGGCACGCCGCAAGAGGTGCGGGCCGACCCGCTGGTACAGGAGATCTATCTCGGCGCCGCGCCCGCAGGGCCGAGCACGACCAAAGCCGTCCATGCTTGAGGTCCTGGATCTGCACACTCATTACGGCCGGGCGCAGATCCTCTACGGGGTCAGCTTCGCCATCGGTCGCGGCGAGGTCGTGGCGCTCATGGGCCGCAATGGCGCCGGCAAATCGACCACGCTCAAGTCCATCATCGGGCTGGTGCGGCCGAGCGCGGGGCGCATCACCTTCGCCGGCCAGGAGATCACGGGGCGCGCGCCGCACGTGATCGCGCGCCAGGGCCTCGGCTACGTGCCGGAGGACCGGCGCATCTTTCCGGAGCTCACCGTCCGGGAGAACCTCGAGGTCGGCCGGCAGCCGCCGCGTTCCGACGCGCCGCACTGGACGGTGAAGCGCGTGTTTGCGCTCTTCCCCAACCTGGCCGAGCTTGGGAATCGCGAGGCCGGGCGCACCTCGGGCGGCGAGCAGCAGATGCTGACCATCGCGCGCACGCTCATGGGCAATCCGCGCGCAGTCCTCTTGGACGAGCCGTCCGAGGGTCTGGCCCCGGTGATCGTGGCGCAGATGGTGGCGACCATCCGCGAGCTGAAGCGCGACGGGCTGGCCGTGCTGCTCTCGGAACAGAACCTGCGCTTCGCGCGGGCGGTCGCCGATCGCGCGCTGATCATCGAGACCGGCCGCATCCGCTATCACGGCACCATGGCCGAGCTCGCGGACAACGAGGCGGTCCGCAGCGCGTATCTCACGGTCTGAGCCCGGGCCGGCTCCGGTCGCGAAGGCCGCTCCAAGCCGTCGGCACGGCACGAATCAGGCCAATGTGACTTTCTGGTTTTGCCGTTCAGGCGCATAATCGCCTTCTTGTTTGGAAGGGAGGGAGGTCATGAAGGCATTGTCAGCGAGCGCCTTGAGCGCAGCGTGCGGGCTCGCGGTCATTGGCGCCGGAATCACGCCCCTCGAGGCAACCGGGATCTCGGAGCGAGTGGTGACCATCTCGGAGCGGTTCGCGGGCGGCGTTTCGGAACGATTGGTCGGCGGCAACGAGAACCCGCCGGTGGTCTCTGACGGCACCGGACGCTTTCAGTGGCTGGCCAGGGGGAACAGCATCGCCTTCACCCTGCGCTACCAGGTGAGCGACGTCGCCCAGGCGCACATCCACATCGCCAACCCCGGCAACAACGGCGGCATCGCCGTCTTTCTCTGCACGAACCTGGGCAATACTCCGGCGGGGGCGACACACCGGGACTGCCCGCCCGCGCCGGCCGTGGTCTCGGGCGAGATCGTGGCGACGGACGTCCGGGAAGTGCTTCACGAGAACACCACCCTGGTGCTGATGGCGGAGGATCTCGAAGGCCTGATCCGGCTCATGCGGCAGGGCGCCACCTACGCCAACGTGCACACCGTCGCACATCCGGGTGGCGAGATCCGCGGTCAGGTCAACCCGCGTCTGCGCTGATCTCGCCGACGCGACTGCCCGCCGGCTTCGCGCGGGCGCGTCTCGGCGCGCCCCGTGCCCTTGCGGCATGACGCTGGATCAGCTCGACCACGGCTTGTTGCCGGGAGGAAACAGATGGCCGGAGTGCTCATCGTGTACGGCACCACTGAAGGCCAGACCCGGAAGATTGCCGAGCGCATGGCAGACCGGGTACGGCAGCGGGAGCATGAGGTCGCGCTGGACGATGCCACCCTGCTAGCCGAAGCACTGGATGTCGGCGCGTTCGCGGCCGTGATCGTCGCAGGCTCGCTGCATATCGGGCGGCACCAGAGCGCGGTCGAGCACTTCGTCCGCCACCACCTCGAAACGCTGCAGAACCGGCCGTCGGCCTTCGTCTCGGTCAGCCTGTCCGCGGCGGGCGATGCCGAGGAGCAGCAGGACGCCAGGGAAGCCGCCGAGGGCTTCCTGGCGCAGGCCGGCTGGCGACCGACCCGTGTGCATCTCGCCGCCGGCGCCTTCCGCTACACGCAGTACGACTTCTTCAAGCGCTGGATGATGAAACGCATCGCGCGCCGGAAGGGCGCGCCCACCGATACCAGCCAGGACTGGGAGCTCACCGACTGGGCCGAGCTCGACCGCTTCGTCGACGACCTCCTGGCCGCGTCCGAACGCGAGCCGGCGCCGGTGGGCTGATGTGAGGGGTCGGGCCGCCCCGTTCCCGAGGCGGCCCGCAGCTGGTCCGATCAGGAGCCCTTGCGGTCCGCGTCCGCCGCCTCCGGGCCGATCACGCGCACGTTGGTCGAGAGCGTGAACGGCGCCTCGGTGTGCTGGCCGTAAGCCGCCTCGCCGAAGATCGCGCTGTACCCGCTCCCGGGCAGCGGCAGGACGTAGCTGTGGTCGTTGCGGCCCCGCGCGTTGAAGCGGTAGGGCTTCCA
>CAZXYL010000078.1:0-5160 GCA_964644915.1 uncultured Geminicoccaceae bacterium | reverse complement strand
GCTCCTCACGCCTTGACCTTGGTGTCGACGCCGAGCAGGCCCGACGGCTTCACCATCAGGACAAAGATGAGCAGGACGAAGGCGTAGATGTCCTTGTAGCTGCCGGAGAGATAGCCGGCGCCCAGGCTCTCGGTCACGCCGACCAGGAGCCCGCCCAGCACCGCACCCGGCAGGCTGCCGAAGCCGCCGACCACGGCGGCCGCGAACGCCTTGATCAACACGCCGATGCCCATGATCACGTGGACGTAGTTGATCGGCCCGATCAGCACGCCGGCCGCGGCCGCGAGCGCGCAGGCGATGCCGAAAATGACCGAGATCATGACCGGCACGTTGATGCCCATCAGATAGGCGATCTCCTTGTTGTGGGCCACGGCGCGGACCGCGAGGCCGAGGCGCGTCTTCTTCAGGAACAGATGAAGCGAGACCATGAGGATCAGCGCCGCCGAGATGATCCAGACGTAGGACCGCGGCAGCACCACGGTCCCGATCTCGACCGGCATGCCGAAGCTCACCGGAAAGGGCAGGGGCTTTGGCCCCCAGATCAGATAAGCGACGTTCTGCAGCACGATCGACATGCCGAAGCCGCAGATGATCATGCCCATGCCGGCCACGGTGTAGCCGCCGCCCATGCGGGTCAGCCGGCGATAGAACAGCCGCTCGATCAGGACCCCGACCAGGCCGGTCGCGATCATCGCCAGAAGCAGCACCACGATGTAGTCGAAGCCGGTGTTCGTGCCGATGGTGAGCCCGATGAACGCGCCCAGCATGTAGATCTCACCGTGCGCGAAGTGCACGATGTCGAGGCCCGAGTAGATCAGCGAGATGCCGAGCGCGATCAGGCCGTACACCATGCCGATCGAGAGCCCGACGATCACCAGATCCATGAAGTACTGCATCCGATCACCCGCCTCCCCGAAACCGCCGACTTCAGTGGTGCATGGTCAGGCCGCTGCGCTCGCGGTCCGCGACCGTGCCGCCCAGATACGAGAGCCTTACGTTGTCGTCCTTGATCAGGTGCTCCGCTGGCCCCTCGATCGCGATCACGCCGTCCTTGATGACGTAGCCGTATTGCGCGAGCAGCAGGGCCATGCGCACGTTCTGCTCCACGATGAGCAGCGTCATGCCCTCGCGGGCGATGCGGTGGATGATGCGGAAGATGTCGAGCACGACCTGGGGGGCGAGCGCCGCACTCGGCTCGTCGAGCAGCATCATCCTGGGCTCGGACATGAGGCCGCGGCCGATGCACAGCATCTGCAGCTGCCCGCCGGAGAGCGTGGCCGCGAGCTGACGTCTGCGCTCCTTGAGCATCGGGAAGTGCTCGTAGGCGCGCTCCAGCGCCCGGCGCAGCTGCGCGCCGTCGTTGCGCACGAAGGCGCCGATGCGGAGGTTCTCCTCCACGGTCATGCCCGGATAGGCTTCCTTGCCCTGCGTCACCTGCACCAGGCCGCGGCGCACGATGCGATCGGGGCGCACGCCGTCGATCCGCTCGCCGTCGAAGGTGATGGTGCCGCTCCAGGGCTCGAGCAGCCCCGAGATCGACTTCAAGAGGGTCGACTTGCCGGTGCCGTTGCCGCCGAGCAGCGCCACGATCTGACCCTGCCCGACCCGGAGCGAGACGCCGTTCAGGATCTGGACGCTGCCGTAACCGCCCGCAACGCCCTCGACGTCGAGCATGTGCCTTCCCAGGCTGCTTGATCCCGGCACGAGAATGGAATTAGAAACGACCTACGCGGCCCCGTCCAGCCAAGATCGATCGGGTCGAAAAGAACCAGGCCTCGAGCCGTGCGGGCCCGGAGGTCGTTGCAGTCAGGCAGAGGGAGGCATCTCGTGAGAACCACCATGGTGAGGGCGGTGATCGCCCTGGCGCCGGCGACCCTGCTGGCTTGTGCGCTGTCCGCCGGCCCGGCCGGCGCGGACGACATCCGGATCGGCATCACGCTGCGCATGCTGTCCGAGAACGGCCTGAAGTATGGCCAGATGACCAAGGATCAGCTCGAGCTGGTCAACCAGCAGGGCGGCATCAACGGCCACAATCTCGAGGTCATCCTGCTCGACGACGAGTGCAAGCCGGAGAAGGGCGTCGCCAACGTCAACCGCTTCGTCCACCAGCACAAGGTGCACCTGATCATCGGCTCCACCTGCAGCTCGGTCTCGCTGCCGATGACCGACATCACGATGAAGGAGGAGGTGCCGCAGATCATTCCGCACTCGACCAACGCCTCGATCACGCAGAAGGGCAGCGAGTGGGTGTTTCGCGTCTCGGTCTCGGAGCGCTTCTACAGCGCGGTGCACGCCAAATATCTGGCGGAGAACGTCGGCAAGAACGTCGCCTACCTCTACACCACCGACGGTGCCGCGATCTCGTTCGCCGAGCAGTATCGCGACTACATGAAGAACACCTACGACATCGACCCGCTGTACTGGGCGCAGATGCAGGAGACCGACCTCGATTTCCGCTCGCATCTTTTGAGGATCAAGTCGCTCAATCCCGAGGTGCTCGCGATCGGCGGCCAGGCGGACGCGATCGCCCGCATCGCGCAGCAGTCGTACGAGATCGGGATCCCGACCGAGGTGGTGCGCATCGCCGCGTCTGCCGCCTCGAACGCGCCCGTGCCGGAGCTCGCCGGCGAGGCCGCGGTCGGTCTCACCTTCGCGGCCGCCTTCTCGTGCACCGACGAGCGGCCGATCGCGCAGGAGTTCGTCAAGCTGGTCCAGGATCAGTACGATGTCCGCTGCCCGGACCACGATTTCTCGCAGGCCTACGATACCGCGCAGATCGTCAAGCAGGCGCTGGCCAGCGCGCAGCTCCAGCTCACGGAGGACTCGCTCGAGGACGATCGCCACGCGATCCGCGACGCCCTCGCCAGCATCGAGAACTACGAGGGCCTGGGGTCCGGCCCGATCAGCTTCTGCGCGGAGCCGACACCGCAGTGCCGCGACGGCAACCGTACCGGTATCCTCGTGCACTACACCAAGGGCGGTCATGATTACGAGATGGAGGTCCTCGCCCGGGTGTCGTTCGATGAGGACTTCGGTCTGACGCAGTAACCGAGCCAACGGCGAAGCTGCCGGCCGGGCGGGCCGGCGGCTTGCCGGCTTGGCTGGCTAGGACTCAGCTATCGGCCGATGCGGGACGAGATCAGCCTGGGCGCGCCGCCGGCGACCGAAGGGGCCGCGATGCGGCAGACCACGGCGCGCAGCATGGCGCCGTGGCTGATCGGGTTTCTTATCGTCCTGCCGCTGCCGTTTTTCGCCTTCAACAACTACCAGCACTATCTGCTGAACATCATCTGCATCAACATCCTCCTGGCGGTGGGCCTCAACATCGTGAAGGGCTTCGCCGGCCAGGTCACCGTCGGGCACATCGCACTCGCCGCGATCGGCGCTTACGCCTCGGCGGTATTCTCGGTCAAGTTCGGCCTGCCGTTCTGGGTGGCGCTGCCGGGGGCGGTGCTGGTCGCGGGGCTCGCCGGCGCGCTCGTCGGCATCCCTTCGTTCCGGCTCGAGGGCGCCTATCTGGCCCTGGCCACGCTCGGGCTCGCCGAATCGGTGCGCATCTTCATCTCGGCCACCGACTATCTGGGGGCGTCGATCGGCTTCGGCGGCATCCCCTCGCCCGCGATCGGCGGCTTCGTGCTCGACGATCACATCCGCTACTACTACGTCGTGATGCCGCTCGCGTTCCTCGGCACCTACTTCTCGTTCAGCATCCTGCGCTCGGACATCGGCCGCGCCTTCAAGGCGCTGCGGGAGGACCCGCTGGCGGCGGCCGCGAGCGGCATCAGCGTGCGCCGCTACAAGCTGCTGGCGTTCCTGATCAGCGCGCTCTACGCCGGCTGCGCGGGCAGCCTCGCCGCGCACATGGCGCCGGGCTTCATCCATCCCAACAGCTACACGATCGTCGAGATGGTGACGCTCCTGCTGATGATCGTCCTGGGCGGCATCGGCCACATCTGGGGCGGCATCATCGGCGCCATCCTGGTCACGATCATCTATGACTTCACGCGCGACTACTATCAGTATCAGCTCGCGATCTTCGGCAGCATCATCGTGTTCACGGTGCTCTACATGCCGCGCGGCATCGGCGGCCTGATCGACCGCTATCTGGTCACGCGCCGCTTCATCTCGGTACGGAAGGCCAGGGCCGGTGCTGCTTGAGATCACCGGGCTTTCCAAGCGCTTCGGCGGCCTGGTCGCGGTCTCTGATCTCGATTTCGCCCTGCGCGCGGGCGAGGTCCGCGGCGTGATCGGCCCGAACGGCTCCGGCAAGAGCACGCTCTTCAACCTGATCTCCGGCGTCTACAGGCCGGAGCCCGGCGCCAGGATCGTCTTCGACGGCGAGGAGATCACGGGCCGGGAGCCGCATGAGGTCGCACGGCGCGGCATCGCGCGCACCTTCCAGCTGCTGCGCATCTTCGCGCAGATGACCGTGCTCGAGAACCTGCTGGTCGGCCACCACGCCCACGTCCGGTACGGCATCGGCGCGGCGGTGCTCGGGCTCGGCAGCGTCTGGGCCGAGGAGCGCCGGCTGCGCGACGAGATGATGGAGCTGCTCGCCTTCATCGGCCTTGCCGAGTACGCGCACATGCCGGCGGGCGAGCTCTCGATCGGCCAGCGCAGGCTGCTTGCGCTCGGCCGCGCCATCGCCATGCGCCCGAAGCTCCTGATGCTGGACGAGCCGGCCGCCGGCCTCTCGCCGGTCAACGTCGACCACGTGCTGAGCACGGTCTTCGCGCTCAAGGAGCGTTACGGCCTGACCCTGATCATCATCGAGCACATCCTCAAGGTCGTGATGGAGAGCTGCGATACCGTGACCGTGCTCGATCACGGCGAGAAGATCGCCGAAGGGCCGCCGGACCAGATCAAGGACGACCACCGCGTGATCGAGGCCTACCTCGGCAAGGAGATGGACGACGCCGAGGTGCGCGCGTTTCTGGAGGCCTCGTGACGTCGATGTCGCTGGCGCATCCGCAGGTCCTGATCGTCGGCGCCGGCGCCATGGGCGGCCTGTTCGGCGGCCTGCTGGCCGAAGGCGGCCTGGAGGTGATTTTGCTCGACCCCTGGCGCGAGCACATCGACGCGATCAGGCAGCGGGGCCTTCGCATCGTCGGCTACGGCGGCGATCGCACCGTTTCCCTCCAGGCCACGAGCGACCCGGGC
>CAZXYL010000077.1:0-1861 GCA_964644915.1 uncultured Geminicoccaceae bacterium | reverse complement strand
TGAAAGCAGTTTGACGGCGGCCGGCCACTCGATCAATGCTCACCCCGCAGGGGGATGCAGGGAGGCGCCGGGATGACGGAGACGGTCGTCGAGAGCCGAAGGCGGGGCGGGCGTGCTGCGCGGCAGGCGCTGCGCGCGGCGCCTCAGCCCGAGGCGGACCGGCCGGTCCATCCGGGTCTCGAGGGCGGGCGCTACAAGCCGCTCGACGAGGCCGATCTGGGGCGGATCCACCAGGCGGCGCTGGACGTGCTGGAGCGGGTGGGTCTCGCCGATCCGATCCCGTCGTGCGTGGAGCTGATCACGGCGGCCGGCGGCGAGATCAGCGCGCACGGCCGCCTGGTCCTGCCGCGCGCCCTGGTGGAGGACACGATCGCCAGGGCCGCGCGCCGCTTCCCGCTCTGCGCGCAGGACCCCACGCGCGATCTCGAGCCGTGGGGCAAGCGCGTCTACTTCGGCACCGCCGGCGCCGCCGTGCACATGGTCGACCCGGTCACCGGCGCCTATCGGGAGTCGACGCTCGCCGACCTCTACGACATCGCGCGCGTGGTCGATGCGTGCGAGCACATTCACTTCTTCCAGCGCTCGATCGTCTGCCGCGACCTGGTCGAGCCTCACGACCTCGATCTGAACACCTGCTACGCCGGTGTCGCGGGCACCAGCAAGCACGTCGGGACGAGCTTCACCCAGCCGGAGCACGTCGAGGCAGCGCTCCAGATGCTGCACCTCATCGCCGGCGGCGAGGCGGCGTGGCGTGCCCGCCCGTTCGTCTCGATGTCGAGCTGCTTCGTGGTGCCGCCGCTCAAGTTCGCCGAGGACGCCTGCCGCTGCCTCGAGGCCGGGGTGCGCGGCGGCATGCCGGTGCTGCTCCTGCCCGCGGGCCAGGCGGGGGCGACCAGCCCGGCCGCGCTCGCGGGGGCGGTGGTGCAGGAGGTCGCCGAAGCGCTCGCGGGCCTGGTCTACGTCAACTGCATCAGGCCGGGCGCACCCGCGCTGTTCGGGCCGTGGCCGTTCGTCTCGGACCTGCGCACCGGCGCCATGTCCGGCGGCAGCGGCGAGCAGGCGCTGCTCATGGCCGCCTGCGCGCAGATGGGCCACTTCTACGACCTGCCGGTGGGCGTCGCCTCGGGCATGACCGACGCCAAGGTGCCGGACGCGCAGTCCGGCTACGAGAAGGGCTACAACCACGCGCTGGTCGGCAACGCCGGCGCCAACCTGATCTACGAATCCGCCGGCATGCACGCGAGCCTGCTCGGCTTCTGCCTGGAGAGCCTTCTCATCGACAACGATGCCATCGGCGCGACCTTGCGCACGATTCGCGGCATCGAGGTCGACGACGAGACCCTCTCGGTCGAGGTCATCCGCGAGGCCTGCATCGAGGGGCCCGGCCACTTCCTCGGCCACCCGCAGACGCTCGCGCGCATGCAGACCGACTACATCTATCCCCTGGTCGGCGACCGCACGAGTCCGAAGGAGTGGATCGAGCAGGGCTCGACCACCGTGATCGACCGCGCGGTGAAGAAGACGCGCGAGATCCTGGCCAGCCATTTCCCGCGCCACGTGCCGGACGCGATCGACTGCGAGGTCCGCGCCCGCCTGCCCATCAGGCTGCCGCGCGAGCGCATGGCCCCGCGCCGGCAGGGCGTGGGGTAGAGGAGGCAGCGCAATGGCCGAGCAAACCCGCGTGGTGGTCATCGGCGGTGGGGCCGTGGGATGCAGCGCGCTCTATCACCTGGCGCGGCTCGGCTGGACCGACTGCGTGCTCCTGGAGCGGGACGAGTTGACCTCGGGCTCGACCTGGCACGCCGCCGGCAACTGCCCGACCTTCTCGACCAGCTGGAACGTGATCAAGCTGCAGCGCTAC
>CAZXYL010000076.1:0-1850 GCA_964644915.1 uncultured Geminicoccaceae bacterium | reverse complement strand
GACCCGCCCTGGCTGTACCGTCGGATACCGCATCCCGTGGTGCTGATCGGGCGCGCGAGCGCGCGGCTCGAGGCCGCTTGGCTGGACGAGAGCGCGCCGCCCGAAGCGCTGCGTCGCCGGGGTCGCAAAGCCACGCTGCTGATCGTAGGCGTCTCGCTCGTCCTGGGCGCTCTGATCCACGCGGCCTCTGGCGACCTCGGGCTCGGCTGGCTGCTCCTGGGCGTCTTGATGAGCAGCCTGATCGCCTTTCGCGGCCTGCATGACCACGTCTTCGGGGTCGCCGATGCGCTGGATCAGAGTGTCGACGAGGGCCGGCGCGCGGTCGCGCACATCGTCGGCCGTGACCCCGAAAGCCTCGACGGGCACGGCGTGGCGCGCGCGGCGATCGAATCCTGTGCCGAGAACTTCGCCGACGGCGTGGTGGCCCCTCTGTTCTGGGGCGCGCTTTTGGGCCTGCCGGGCCTGCTCGCCTACAAGGCGATCAACACGCTGGACAGCTCGATCGGCCACCGCTCCGCGCGCTACCTCCACTTCGGCCGCTTCGCCGCGCGGCTCGATGACGCGGTCAACTGGGCCCCGGCCCGGCTTGCGGCGGGTCTGCTCCTGGCCGTCGCCCTGGTGCAGCCCGGATGCGATGCGCGCTCCGGCTGGCGCGCGCTGTGGCAGGACGCGCCACGCCACCGCTCCCCGAACGCCGGCTGGCCGGAAGCCGCCATGGCCGGGGCGCTCGGGCTCCGTCTCGCCGGCCCCCGGTCGTATGCGGGCCGCGTGGTCGACGACGCCTGGATGGGGAACGGCCGGGCCGCGGCCACGTCCGGCGACATCCGCCGCGCGCTCGAGCTGCTGCGCTCGGCCACCCGACTCGCCGGCGCGCTCCTCCTGCTCGGCCTCGGCGTGGCGCTCGCGGTTTAGCGGCGCTCGCGCGCGAGCTCGAGCAGCCCCGCCGTGTCGACGCAGGCTTCGAGGTGATCGGCCAGGGTATCGAGGGTCGTCTCGATCGTGCGCTCGTATGCGAGGCCCGACGGCGCCCGCTCCTTCAGGCGGGCGAGGAAGGAATGCCGGAAGCCATCCGCGGCGAACAGCCCGTGCACGTAGCAGCCCATGATGCGGCCATCGGGCGAGACGGCGCCGTCCGGCCGCCCCTCGAGGTCGAGCATCGGGCGGGCGAGGGCAGGGCCGGACGTCCGCCCGACGTGCATCTCGTAACCCGCGACCCTCTCGCCGCTCGCGATCTCGTGGCCGCGCACGGCGCAGAGCGACTTCTCGCCCGTGAGCACCGTCTCGAGATCGAGCAGGCCCAGGCCCTCCGTCTCGCCGGGCGGACCCTCGATGCCATGCGGATCGGCGATCCGGCGGCCGAGCATCTGCACGCCGCCGCAGATCCCGAGCACGGCGCCGCCGCGCCGGACGTGGGCCAGAAGGTCGACGTCCCAGCCCTGGGCGCGGAAGTCGGCCAGATCCGCGACGGTCGCTTTCGACCCGGGCAGCAGCACGAGGTCGGCATCGCCCGGCAAAGCCTCGCCCGGCCGGACGACGCGCAGGTCCGCGTCCGGCTCCGCGCGCAACGGGTCGAGGTCGTCGAAGTTGGCGAGCCGCGGCAGGCGCGGCACGGCGATCCGGATCAGCGCGTCCTCACGGCGCGGGCTCTGCTCGTCGAGCCCGAGGATGTCCTCGGCGGGCAACGAGCGCGCCTCCTCGAACCACCGCACGACCCCGAAGCTGCGCATACCGGTGCGCGCCCGGATGACCGGATGCGCGTCCTCGAACAGGGCGGGATCGCCCCGGAACTTGTTGACCAGATAGCCGCGCAGCCGCGCCCGCTCGTCCGGCTCGAGCAGCATGTGCGTGCC
>CAZXYL010000075.1:0-13711 GCA_964644915.1 uncultured Geminicoccaceae bacterium | reverse complement strand
AACACGGCCGGGGCGGATGGTCTTGACGGCGCCCCCTCGACGCGGCATGGAGCGCCGCAGAAGCTCTTTGGGAGGCCTGCCGATGTCCGCTCTTCCTCCGTCTGCCACCTGTGTCGTTGTCGGCGCGGGTGTGCACGGGCTCTCGACCGCGTGGCACCTGGCCATGGAGCTGGAGGCGCGCAGCGCCGGCTCCGGCCGCGACATCGTGGTCCTCGACAAGAACGCCCCGGGCGCCGGCGCGACAGGGATCGCCTGCGGCTGCGTGCGCAACTTCTATATGACCTCGGCCATCCACCCGATCCTCACCCACTCCGTCGAGGTCTGGATGAGCGATCCGATCAACCTCGGCTTCCAGCAGGTGGGCTACGTCTCGGTCGGTGAAGCCAATCAGGTCGCGGACTACGAGCACATCACCCGCAGCCAGAACGATGCCGGCTATCCGTCGGATGTGTACGTTGGCCGCGACGGGCGCGACTTCCTGAAGCGGCTCTGGCCCGACTTCAAGACCGACGGAGTCGACGTGGTGCTGCACGAGAAGCCCTCGGGCTACGCCGGCACCCTCCAGGCGGTGCGGGGCCTGACCCAGAAGTGCGAGCAGCACGGCGTGCGGCTCGTGAGCGGGGTCGAGGTGACGGGCTACGACCTCGAGCGCGGCCGCGTGCGCAAGGTCCTGACCGACCAGGGCGAGATCGCCTGCGATCTCGTCGTGCTCGGGCTCGGCGCCTGGACGCCCGTGCACTGGCGTCTGCTCGGGCTGCCCGCGCAGCTGACCCTGCGCTACCCGGACGGCGTGGTGGTCGAGGACGCGCCGATGTGGACCTTCTGGCGCCTGCGCGAGGGCGAGGTGTACCACGACGAGCCGTACCGGACCGCGGACAACCGCAACCCGCCGGTTTTGCACGTGGAGCTCATGGGCACGCCCGTGCGCGACCCCGGGACCGGCCGCGAGCTCGAGGATCACCTCTACGTGTACTGGAAGGACGGCGCCGAGCGCATGGACCGGCCCGGCATCCAGGGCGGCGTCATCCCGGTCCGGATCGGCACCGAGGCGAGGATCGAGCCCTATGGTCATGCCAACGACGAGTATCAGGCCGAGCCGGAGTTCGCCGATCTTCTGACCGCGTCCATGGGCCAGCTGCTGAGTCGGTTCGAGGGCTGCAGGGCCCGGTTCCGCGCCCGCCGCAACGGCGGCATCTGCGCGTTCACCCCGGACAATCTGCCCGTGTTCGACTGGATCAAGGACAACGTCTACCTGATCGCCGACAGCGGCCACGGCTTCAAGATGACCGGCGCGGGCAAGCTGGTCGCGCGCCACATCGCAACGGGCGCGCCGGTGCGCGAGCTGCAGCCGTTCGCCATGTCCCGGTACGAGGAAGGCCACACTTTCGGCGCGCACAACAGTAATTGTCCCTGGGTGTGAGGCTCCTCACAACGAAGATGCCGAGGGCGGGTTAAGTCCTTTCCTGAAGCTATCCCGAACCTCCCTCGTGTGGCCGTTCTCGGCCTCGCGACCTCGGGAAAGGAGATTCCGCCATGTCGCGACATCGTATGCCGCAGCTCGATGGCTTCCAGTCCTGCCGGTTCTCGCGTGCGGCCACGCCGGGTACGGTGGCGGCCCGCGCGAAGGGCCCGATCGCCTTCGCGGCGCTCGCGCTGCTCGGCGGCATGCTGGTCAGCCCGCCCGCGCAAGCGGCCAAGCTGTGCGGCGAGCGCAACCAGATCCTGAAGCGGCTGGAGCAGAAGCACGAAGAGACGCCCCGGGCGCTCGGGCTCTCGGCCGACGGCGGGGTGCTCGAGGTTCTGGTCTCGCCGGAAGGCGGCTGGACCATCCTCGTGACCTATCCCAGGCGACCCACCTGCGTCGTCGCGGTCGGCCGGGCCTGGCAGACGCTGACGCTGGTCGGGCAGCCCGCCTGATCATGCAACCCGCCTCGACCCGCCGACCGCGAGCCCGCGCCCGCGCGAGACCGGAGAGCTCGCGGCGGCGGTACCGGTCGGCCGGCGGGCATGCGCGCCGGCATCTCCCGTTCCGTCCCGATCGCGCGGAATTCCTGCCGGGCCCGACTCACCCCACCATCTGGTCCGAGCCGCCGGTCGACTGGAGACACTGACGCGGCGCCGACACGACGCGGCGCCGCCCTCAGGTGAGCAGGGGCGCGAACTCCGCCAGCACGGCCTCGTAGACCGGCCGTTTCGGCGCCCAGACGAGGCGCAGCACCTCCTCCGGCGCCGCCCAGCGCCAGCGCGCGAACTCCGTCTCGTGGCCCGCGAGATCGATGTCGCCATCCTCGCCCCGGAACGCGAACGCGAACCAGCGCTGGGTCTGGCCGCGGAACTGCCCGCGCCAGCTCTGCCTGGCGAGGTCGGCCGGCAGCTCGTAGGCGTACCAGCAGCGACTCTCGGCCAGGAGCTCGGCCTGGTCGGTGCCAACCTCCTCCCGCAGCTCCCGCCAGGCCGCGGCGGCCGGCGTCTCGCCCGGGTCGATACCGCCCTGGGGCATCTGCCAGGCGTGGCGCAGCGGGCCATGGCGCTCGCCGATGAAGATCCGCCGGGGCGGCTTGATCAGCATCAGGCCGACGCAGGGGCGGTAGCCCGGATGCGGCGCGGCCGAGGCGAAATCAGCCGCGGGAGACGCTGAGCCTGGCCCCATCACCGTCCCGGCCCGCAGCGCCGCCGGTGCGGCCCAGCACCAGGGCGCTGGCCGGCACCAGGAGCAGGTCCCGCTCGGCCAGGGTCGCCGCCCAGAGCCGGAGCCGCTCGAGCGTGATCGGATAGGTCTGGGCGATGCCGAGCGAGCTGCCCGCCTCGAGCGCCGCGCGCTCCAGACCCGCGAGGGCGTCGTCGATCGCGCGCGAGGACGGCACGTCGTCGATAGCTAGCACGGTGTGCGCGTAGGGCAGGCCGGCCTCCTGGGCCGCCGCCCGCAGCTCGTCGCTGCCCAGCTCGACCAGAGCCAGGCCGCGCGCGGCGAGCACATCCAGGACGGGCACCGCCTCCCCGCTGCGAGCGAACCGGCCGCCCGCGCCGGTCACGCCGAAATAGCCGGTGCCACGCGCCAGCAGCCACAGCAGTCGATCGAGATTGCCTTCCGTGGACGCCGCGGCGAGCAGGGTATGCGGGCCCGGGTCGCTGTGCGGATAGTCGACGGGCTCCATGGGCAGTTCCAGCAGCACCTCGTGGCCGGCCCGATGCGCCGCCTCGATCAGCGCCGGCAGCTCGGGCGTATACGGCGAAAACTGCAGCGTGACGGGGCCGGGCAGCGCCATCGCGGCTTCGGTGAGCTCGCTCTGCAGCCCGAGGCCGGAGACGACGATCGCGACCCTGGGCCGGGCGTCGCTCGCATCGAACGGGCGGGCGTAGGCGACGGCCGCGCGGGCGCCGTCGCGACCCACCCGCGGCAGCGGCCCGTAGGTTCCGTCCTCCATGAGATCGGGGTCGATGGCAGCCGGCCGCACCGCCGCCGGCGGCACGGCCTCGACGACGACCTGATTCCCGCCGCCGGCGCCAGCCTTCTGCTCCCCGGCCGGGCGAGGGATGGGAAACTCGAGGCGCGGGATACCGCTGTAGCGCAGCTCGCCCTCGCCACCGACGATCCCGGCGATCAGCCCAAGAAAAGCGACAGCGCCCGCCGCTGCGGCCACCCAGACCGGCTGCGACCACCGCGGCAGCGCGTCACGGGCCAGCATGGCGCGCCCGCCGTGCCGAAGCCGTCAGCTGCACAAAGCGCCGACGACCCCGTCGCATCGGGCGTCAGCCGCTGGTGCGAGCGCCGAACATCGCCACGCCACGCAGCAGATCCAAGGCGCGCACCAACTGGTAATCCTCTGCCGGGTCTTCGGCTTCCGCTTCCGCGATCGGCTCCCCGCTCTCGTCGAGAGCGGGGCCTTCGTCGGCCTCGTCCCCGCTCTCGATCTGCCCGCGAAAGACGCTCTGATCGTTCTCGAGCCGCCCGCGCAGATCCGCCTCGCGCCTGGAGGCCCCGTCCTCGATCAACTCGACGCGGGCCTGCCTGACCTCGATGTCCGGCACGATGCCCTTGGCCTGAATCGAGGTTCCGGCCGGCGTGTAGTAGCGCGCCGTGGTCAGCCGAATGGCCCCGTGGCCGGGCAGGGGCATGATCGTCTGCACCGATCCCTTGCCGAACGAGGCGGTGCCCATCACGATCGCCCGATGGTGATCCTGCAGGGCGCCGGCCACGATCTCGGAGGCCGAGGCCGAGCCGCCGTTGATCAGCACGACGATCGGCAGGCCGTCCACGGCGTCGCCGCGCCGCGCGTTGAAGCGCTGGATGCTGTCTGCGCGCCGGCCGCGGGTCGAGACGATCTCACCCCGGTCGAGGAACACGTCCGCGACTCCCACCGCCTGCTCCAGCAGCCCGCCCGGGTTGTTGCGCAGGTCGAGCACGACGCCCTTCATGCCGGGCCCGACCGCGGTCCGCAGCTCTTCGATCGCGGTGCGCAGCTTCGCCTCGGTCTGCTCGTTGAACGTCGTCACCCGCAGATAGCCGACGTCGCCCTCGGCGCGCCAGCGGACGGGCGAGATGGTGATCACCGCGCGCGCCATGCTGACGTCGAGCGGCTCGTCGCGGCCGGGGCGGCGCAAGGTCAGATCGATCGTGGTGTCGACCGGCCCGCGCATGCGCTCGACCGCCTCGGACAACGTCATCCCGAGCACCGGTTCGGCGTTGATGTGCGTGATCACGTCGCCCGCCTGGATACCGGCTCGATGCGCCGGTGTGTCGTCGATCGGCGAGACCACCTTGACGAGCCCGTTCTCCATCGTGACCTCGATGCCGAGGCCACCGAACTCACCCTTGGTCTGGACCTGCATGTCCCGGTATCTCTTCGCGTCGAGGTAACCGGAATGCGGGTCCAACGCGGTCAACATGCCGTTGATCGCGAACTCGATGAGTTCCTCGTCGGTGACCTCCTCGACGTACTCGGCGCGCACCCTTTCGAACACGTCCCCGAACAGCTTCAACTGCCGGAACGTATCGGAGGATCCCGCCTGCGGCCCGGTGGCCGGAGACAGATAAACTGCGACGGCGACAAGCCCGATCGCAAAGACGCTGGCAACACCCTTCCGCATCAACCTCTAACCTTGCTGCTGCTCGCGGCCAACCACGGTAGGGGATTGACCGGTCTGCCATGCTGGCGAAGCTCGACGTGTAACTCGGGACCCTCGCCGGCGTCTACACCCATCACCCCGACGACCTGCCCGATTCGAACATCATCTTCCGGCGCCACATCGAGCCGGGAAAAGCCCCACAATAAAGTATGATATCCAAGATCGTGCTCAATGATCAAGAGCAGGCCGTAGCTCCGGAACGGCCGCGCGAACACTACACGGCCGTCGGCAGGAGCCGCTACCGCCTGCCCGGGTGCCGCGGCGATCGTGATCGCGGCCTTCTCCCGCCCGCCCGCGCTGTCGCCGAATCCGGTCACCACCTGGCCCGGGATCGGCATGATCGGGGTGTCCGGCCGTGCGATCCGCGCCGGCGCGAGCGTGAGCAGCTGACTGCCCCCGACGTCCGGCTCGAGCAGGGCGACATCGACCGTGGCATTCCGGCCGAGGCTCGTGCGGTCGCGCCCGAAGGTACCCGCGTTCGCGTCCGCCTTGGGGACCGCGCCGATCGGCTTGGCGGGTGGCGGCGGCGGGACACCGTACGGTGGCTGGCCCTCGAGGCCGGCGGCGGGCTCGATCCGCTCGCGCAGGGCCGCGACCGCAACCTGCGACGAAGACGGCCCCAGCGCGTCCATCACCTCGGCGAGCGCCGTCAGACGCATCGCCGAGCCCTTCACGGCGGCCTTGCCGTAGAGCTGGTCCGCCGCACCCGCGAGCGCGAGGTCGGGACGAAGGGCCGGCTGGTCCGGCTGCGGCTCCGCGCGCATCACCTGCGCCGCCTCCGCGGCGATGACCCGCTTGGCAAGCGCCTGCTCCTCGCGCTGCAGCGCGGCCAACTCCGCCTCCGTATGCTCGAGCTGCTCGATCCGTGCCTCGCGCCGGCGCTGCGCGAGCGACCGCTGGCGCTCGAGCTGCTGCCGCTCGGAGAGCAGGGCGGGCTCTCGCTCGCGCACGGTCTGGTAGGCGGCGATCATCCGCTCGCGCTCCTCGCGCAGGCCCGCCAGGCTCGCGTCCGCCGAGCGCAGGCGCTCCAGCATCACCGGGCTCACCGCGAGCAGCCGGGCGCGGAGCGCCGGGTCGAGCTCGACCTGACGGCTGATGCCGACCAGGTCGGCCAGCGCGTGCGCCGCCTGCTCCCGACGAGCCTCGACCGTGTCGGCGCGGGCGGCCAGCCGCGGCACGAGCCGGTCCAGACGCCGCTCGAGCGCGAGCGCGTCGTCCCGCGCCTGCCCCAGCGCCTTCTCGCTGGCTTCGCGCTGTGCCCGAAGGGTCTCGACGACCTGACCCAGCTCCGAGATCTGCTCTTCGAGCGTGCGACGCAGCGCCACACGCCGGACCACGCGCTCGCGCACGTCGGCCAGGTGATCCCGCTCCTGCTCCACCGCCTCCAGGCCGCTCGGCGCCCCCTCTGGCGACAAGGTGGCCAACAGCGACCCGGGCACGGTCAGCACCGGCGCGGTCAGCGCCGCTGCCAGCACGGCGGCGCGGGCTCTGGACGCAGCGAGGGTGAACGCACTCATCAAAATGCCGCCCCGATGGCGCAAGACGACGCAGGTTCGATCGGTCGCGAGCCAAGCGTTGGAGGCTTCGGCGCCGCGCGGATTCTCGCAGCTGCGCTCATCGTTTCCGGGCGCAAGCAGGGCTTCCGCATGGCGGTTCCGAAGCTTTTGTAGCGCTCTTTATTAACACCGGGAGCATAGCAAAGTGCCCCGGCGCGGGAAAGCGCCAACCCCGTCGTCGCAGCCCGTTTCCCGTTTGTTCCCAATCACTTATCTGACCTGACTCCACACATGAGCAAGACCGGTTAGCAGCTTGATTTACAGGGTTCTGCCCGGCTGCTCCGGCGACGTAAGTACGACCGGCCGCGCACCGGCCCGGCCGCCTGACGCAACCTCGGCCCGCCCGCGCCGGAGCCCCGCGGCGGCATTATCGCGGCCGACTGTTGCGCGGCCACAACAGCACCGCGGGCATGCCGCCGCGCGACGGTGCCAAGCTAAGCGATCATGGTTGATTGCAAGTTAACGGCGCGTGCGTGCGTCCGTCCGATTCCGACCCGCCGCCTCCACCGCCGGCGGCTCAAGGCGAAGAGGTCAGCGCCGGCGCCAGGGCTGCGGGTCGGGAGGCACGATCTCTTCCGGTGCCAGCTCTTGGATCGGCTCCATTCGCTCGCGGAAGATGTTGACCGCTTCCTTCGGCGGGTCGATGTCCATCACCATGAGCAGATCGCCGATCACGGCGAGCACGCGGTAGACCGCGAAGACCTCGGTGACCTCGCCGGTCACCAGGTTGGTGCGCGCGATGAAGAGCTCGTTCTCGGAGTCGAGCAGATCGAGCAGGCTGCGCTGACCGAGGTCGAACTGCTGGGCGTAGGCGTCGCGCGTGGCGCGGGTCGCCTCGGCCTGGCCGCGCAGGGCCTCGACGCGGGCCTGGGCGGTGCGCAAGGCATTGTAGGAGATCCGCGCCTCTTCTTCGGCCGAGCGGCGCACGTTCCTGAGCGTCTCCCGCGCCTGCTTGATGCGGAAGTAGGCCTCGCGCTCACGCGCGACGTCCGCGCCGCCCCGAAACAGGTTGTAGCGCAGCACGACCAGCGCCTGCGCATCCACGTTGCCGCCCCGGATACCGTCCAGATTCTCGTTCGCGCCGACCCCCGCCTCGAGGTCGAGGCGCGGGTAGTAAGCGGCCTGAGCGCCCGTCAGCTCGGCCTTGGCGGCCTCGATGTCGGCATTGGCGATCAGGACCGTGGGGTTGCTGAAGCTCGCCCGGTCGGCTGCCGCCTCGGCGCTCTCCGGGAGTGCGATGAACGGGGCTGCCGGATCGAGCAGATCCTCGGCCGGCAGGCCGACCACGGCGATGTACCGCGCCTGCGCGTCGCGCAGATTGCCCATGGCGGTGGCGAGCGAAGTCTCCGCCGCCGCCACGCGCGCCTCGGTCTGGCGCACGTCGGCGATGGTGCCGCCGCCCACCCGCTCGAGCTCGCGCACCTGCCCCAGAATGCGCTGGTGATCCGCCACGTTCTGCTCGGCGAGCTCGACCAGAACCTGGTTGCGCAGCACATCCAGATGCGCCTCGATGGCATCCAGCGCGATGAACTCCGAGGCCTCGCGGACGCGGCGTGCGGCCGAATCCAGGCGCGCGAACTGGCGATCGATCTCGCTTCGGGTCTCGAAGCCGTCGAACAGCATCTGAGTCAGGGTGAGCTGGGATTCCAGCCGCAGCAGCGTGGTCGAGGCATCGCCGCCGGGCGGGCGGGTCGTTCGGTTGCGGGTTCCCGGGCTGTTGGTGTACTCCGGACCGGCGGCGGCGCGCGCGTCGAGCGAGGGGAACCGCAGGGCGCGCGCCTGGCGCAGCTCCTGCTCGATCGCCTCGCGATCGGCCTGCACCACGCCGACCTCGGGATTCGTCTCGAGGGCGAGCTGGACCGTCTCTTCGAGCGGGCGCGCGAACGCGGCCCGATCGCCCGTAAGGATCACCGCGGAGGCGAGCAGGCCGAGGGCCAGACAGCGCCTCGCCGAACCGCTGGCCATCCAGCTTTTCTTCATCAAGGCGTTCCACCCTGCTTGATCTTCGGCCGCCCAGACGCCTAGACTCGGCGGAAAATGACCCTGCTTGATAAAACTCGGCCGGGAAGCCGTCAATGCCGAAGCAACCACTCACAGGCGGTCGGGGCGCCTCTCAGGTAAACCAAAGGTAGAGTCACGACCCTCCCGGAGGCAACTCGGCCTGCGAGTCGGCGGCGGGCGTCTCTCGGGTGTGGCTTGCCGTCACGTTTTGCTGTAGATCCCCCACCTGCCTCGAGGGCAGACTGTCGGAAGGGATCGGATGGTGGTGGCGCGCCCGCGCCGACGGTCGGAATTTTCAATGGTGCAGCCGATGCGGCAGACGATCGACGACCGGACGGAACAGGAGGGCGTGCCGGCCGGGAACGAACCGGGAAGCGGGCCGCGGGCGTCCGGCGCCGGAAGGGTCGCGGCAGCGCGCGTGCGTCCGGGCGAGCCGCTCCGGCCGGTCCGGGTGCGGGACCGGAGCACGGATCGAGATCCGGCGCCGCCGGTCCGGCTCGACGACGCGAGCCGGCAGATCTCGCCCGGCCCCGCGAGCTTCGATGATCCGCTGCTCGGCAGCCTGGTCGCGCTGACCCATCTCCTGGAGCGACCGGCCTCGGGAGACGCGCTCAAGGCCGGCCTGCCGCTCGAGCAGGGCCGGCTGACGCCGGCGCTCACCTGCCGTGCCGCGGAGCGGGCCGGCCTCAGCGCCCGCATCGTGAGCCGGCCGCTGGAGCGGATCAGCGAGCTCACCCTGCCCTGCATCCTGCTGCTCGAGGGCGGCAACGCCTGCGTGCTGGTGGAGTGGCGCGAGGGCGAGCCCGCGGTGGTGCTGCCCGAGACCGGTCGGGGGGTGGCCCTGCTGCCACGGGCCACGCTCGAGGAGCGCTACACCGGGTACGCTCTCTTCGCTCGCCCCGAGCTGCGCTTCGACCGTCGCGCCGAGCAGGTCGATGTCGCCCCCCGGCGCAGCTGGTTCTGGGGCACGCTCGCGGAGGCCTGGCCGATCTATTCCGAGGTCCTGGTGGCCGCGGTCCTGATCAACCTCTTCGCGCTGGCCAGCCCGCTCTTCATCATGAACGTCTACGATCGCGTGGTGCCCAACAGCGCCATCGAGACCTTGTGGGTGCTCGCGATCGGTGCGTTCACGGTGTTCATGTTCGATTTCCTGCTGCGCAACCTGCGTGGCTACTTCGTGGACAGCGCCGGCAAGATCGCCGACCTCAAGCTCGCCGGGCGCATCTTCGAGCAGGTGCTCGGCATCCGGATGGCGGCGCGACCGGCGTCGGCCGGCGCGTTCGCCAACAACCTGCGCGAGTTCGAATCGCTGCGCGACTTCTTCACGTCGGCGACCCTGGTCACCCTGGTCGACCTGCCCTTCGTCTTCTTCTTCATCGCGGTGGTGTGGCTGATCGGAGGGCCGGTGGCCGCGGTGCCGGCGCTCGCGGTGCCGGTAGTGATCGGCGTCGGCCTCGCCTTGCAGGTGCCGCTCAACCGCGTCGTCCGCAAGACCTTCAAGGAGGCGGCGCAGAAGCACGGCGTGCTGGTGGAGAGCATCCACGGCCTCGAGACGATCAAGAGCATCGGCGCCGAGGGCCGGATGCAGCGGAACTGGGAGCAGTTCGTCGGCGCGACCGCGGCCTCGGCCATGCGCGCGCGCCTCCTGTCCGCCTTCGGCGTGAACTTCTCGGCGTTCGCCACCAACGTGGTCACTGTGGGCGTGGTGATCTTCGGGGTCTACCGGATCTCCGAAGGGCTCATGACGGTCGGCGCGCTGGTGGCGTGCACCATCATCACCGGTCGCGCCATGGCGCCGCTCGCCCAGGTCGCCGGCATCTTGACCCGCTACCATCAGGCCCGGGCCTCCTACGACGCGCTCGACCACGTCATGGGTCTGCCGAGCGAGCGCCCGGCCAGCTCGCGTTTCCTGCACCGGCCGACGCTGCGCGGCGAAGTTCAGTTCCAGAACGTCACCTTCTCCTACCCCGGGCAGAAGCTGCCGGCGCTCGAGCGCGTCTCGTTCACCCTCCGGCCGGGCGAGCGGGTCGGCCTGATCGGCCGGATCGGCTCGGGCAAGACCACGATCGAGAAGCTGATCCTCAACCTCTACCAGCCGGATCAGGGCGCGGTGCTCGTGGACGGCACCGACATCCGCCAGATCGATCCCGCGGACCTCAGGCGCAACATCGGCTGCGTGCTGCAGGACGTGTTCTTGTTTCACGGCTCGATCCGCGACAACATCACGCTCGGCGCCCCCTTCGTGGAGGACGAGGCGGTGCTGCGCGCGGCCCGCATCGCCGGCGTCGAGGATTTCGCCGCGCGCGATCCGCAAGGGTTCGATCGCAACGTGGGCGAGCGGGGCGAGCTCCTTTCCGGCGGGCAGCGCCAGGCGATCGCCGTGGCGCGCGCCCTGCTCCTCGATCCCCCGATGCTGGTGCTGGACGAGCCGACCAGCGCCATGGACAACGGCGCCGAGAACCGGCTGAAACAGCGGTTGCAGGAGAGCCTGGGCGACAAGACCCTGGTGCTCGTGACGCATCGGGCGTCCCTGCTCTCGCTCGTCAGCCGCCTGATCGTCATGGACGGCGGGCGCGTGGTCGCCGACGGCCCCAAGGATCAGGTGCTCAAGGCGCTGGCGTCCGGACAGATCCGCGCGCAGACATGAGAGGGTGATCATGGCCACCGACGAGGCCCGACCGGCGCCTGGAAACGGGCGGCGCAACCAGCGGCGCGCCAGCCGTGACGATGCCGATTTCGTCATCGGTCGCGCCGGCGCCCAGCTGCAGGGGCCGCGCACCTTCACCCACATCCTGCTCGCGGTGGTCGTCGGCTTCTTCGTGCTGGCGTTCACCTGGGCGAGTTACGCCAATCTCGACGAGGTCACGCGCGGCGAGGGCCGGGTGATCCCATCCAGCCAGGTGCAGATCGTACAGAACCTGGAAGGCGGTATCGTCGCCGCCCTCCTGGTGCGCGAGGGCGAGATCGTGGAGCCGGGCCAGGTTCTGCTGCGCATCGACAACGTCCGCGCCGCGAGCGAGATGCAGGAGCGCCGCACGCGCTATCTGGCGCAGCTGGGCGCGCTCGCCCGCCTGCGTGCCGAGGTCGCGGGGGCGGACATCCGCTTCCCGGCCGAGGTGCTGGACGACGCCCCGGACGTGGTCGAGAACGAGCGTGCCCTCTACAACGCCCGCCGGGAGGCGCTGCAGTCGGCGCTCGAGATCCTGCGCGATCAGGCCGTGCAGCGCGAGCAGGAGCTGGTCGAGCTCGAGACCCGCCTCCGTCAGCTCGAGCGCTCGGTCGACATGGCCGCGGAGGAGCTCAGCATCACCGAGCCGCTCGCGGCCCAGCGCGTGGTGGCCAGGGTGGAGCTGCTGCGGCTGCGCCGCCAGGTCAACGATCTCGAAGGCGAGCTCGAATCCACGCGCCTGGCCATCCCCAGGGTGCGCTCGGCGCTGAACGAGGCCCGCCTGCGCGTCGCCGAGAAGTCCTTGAGCTTCCGCGCCGAGGCGCAGCGCGAGCTGAACACGGTCATGGCCGAGGCCCAGGCGCTCAAAGAGGCGCTCACCGCCGAGACCGACCGGGTCCGGCGTACCGAGGTGCGCTCGCCGGTGCGCGGCACGGTGAAGCGCCTGCTCGTCACCACGGTCGGCGGCGTGGTCCAGCCCGGAGAGGACCTGGTCGAGGTCGTGCCGCTGGAGGACACGCTGCTGGTCGAGGCCAAGGTCCGCCCGGCCGACATCGCGTTCCTGCACCCCGGCCTGCCGGCAGTGGTGAAGGTGACGGCCTACGACTTCTCGATCTACGGCGGGCTGGATGCGGCGGTCGAGGACATCAGCGCCGATACCATCACTGACGAGCGCGGCGAGAGCTTCTATCGGGTGCGCGTGCGCACCGACGACAACGTCCTCCAGAAGGACGGGGAGATCCTGCCGATCATCCCGGGCATGACCACGCAGGTGGACATCCTGACCGGCGAGAAGACGGTGCTGGACTATCTCCTGAAGCCGATTCTCAGGGCCAAGCAGCAGGCGCTCACCGAGCGCTGAGAGCCGAGGCGCCGGCGGCTATCAGACCCTCACCGCGCTCAGGGCCCGCGCGGCCTGCATCAGCCCGCATTCCTGTTCGGTGAACGCGATCTCGCCGTCGTTGTCGGCATCGCTCCCCGCGCTCAGCCGCCGCGTCAGCGCGTCGATCTCCGGCAGCAGGGCGACCAGCTCCGGGGCTTGGCCGGTGGCAAGGGCCCGGCTTGTGAGCTCGGCCAACTGGTCGGCGCGCCGCATCGTGTTCTCGACGCAGATCAGTGCCAGGCCGGCTGCCTCGCTCGCCGGCTCCTGACCTGCGGCAACGCCGCGCAGATCCTGCGCCATCTCGCCGGCCGCGCGGCGCAGGCCGTAGCCCTTGCCGACCCACCCGGGCACGAGGCCGGTCTCTTTGGCGCGCCAGTCGGGGGCGGCGTCAGGGTCGAGCGCGTAGAGCACGTCACCGAGCGCGCTCCTCACCTCGGCCGCGTTGTCTGCGGCCGCCAGCGCCCGATCGGCGCCCCGTGCCGCCGCCTCCGCCTCGGCCATGGCCGTGTAGAGGAGCCCCTGGTGACCCGGCGTCTCCTCGGCGCTTCCGAGGACGCGCTGAAGCGGCCGCTCTTCGGGCCAGCTCAGACCCTGCCACGCGTCGCCCAGGCCGCACCCTCCGAGCAGAAGCTGCAGCGCACCGAGCGCGGCGAGCCGTCTCGTCGTCATCGCGGCCTCCAGCCGAGCCGAACCCCGCGCCGGACCCTACTCGCTCCCGGTGCAGCGCGTCGACCGATCACCGGTCGCCCGGAACGAGAACGTGGCGCTGGCGCGATGGTTCGGCATGCCCGGTCGGCGGTGGCGAGCCTTCTTCGACCTTCATCTGCCTTTGCCGCCGCCCTTACCGCCGCCGCCTTTGTCGCCACCGCCCTTGCCGCCGCCGCCTTTGTCGCCGCCGCCTTTGCCGCCGCCGCCCTTCCCGCCGCCTGCACCGCTGGCGCCCTTGGCGCCGCCGCCCGGTCCATCCCGGCCGCCCTT
>CAZXYL010000074.1:0-5691 GCA_964644915.1 uncultured Geminicoccaceae bacterium | reverse complement strand
ACCAGGGCGTGCTGCTCGGCTTCCGCCCGCGCCCGGAACAGGTACAGCTCGACCCAGGCCGCTTCCCGATCGTCCGTCAACCCTTCGTCCCCGTCCTCGGCACGGCTGCCGTCGCCCGCCCGAGCCGGCACGCTCCGCATCCGTGTTCTCGGCGTCGCCGTGGCAGCTCGCGCGGAATTGCCGGCCGCCGCACCCTCGGTCTCGTGCCAGAGCTGGGCCCCGCGCTCGACCCAGAAGAAACCGGGGTTGAGCAGGTCGTCCTCATGCGTCGGCGCCAGCTACCCGAAATATGGCGCCGCCGGCGGCAAAGCGGAGCCCTGGGAGTTCGGCTCGGACGAGCTGCTCGCCATGACCGTATTCGTGCAGCACCAGTCACAGGGCATGGCCGTGAACGTTGAGATCGACGGGCCGGCGGCGCCGGTCTTCGAGCGCGGCAAGGCGCATTTCTACCAACGGCGGGGCCAGCTGGACATGAGCTGTGCGCAGTGCCACGACCTGAACCACGGCAAGCTGCTGCGGGGCGATCTGCTGAGCCAGGCGCGGCCAGGGCCTGCCGGTGGAGGTCCCGGGCGTGCGCTGGTGAGCCGGCCAGGCTGGGTCGGGACCGCCACGCCCGCTGCACGTCGCCAAAGGTGGGTGGTGGGTCTGCGGTGGTTCTGAGCCTGAACCTGCCGCGGGGTTGTACGCCCCTCCCGAGAGCTTTCGCTTGAAACCGCGGTCTTGACGATTAAGGTCCGCCCTGAGGCGATTTGGGGGCGTGCTGATCTCGAGGCGATCGGAGCCGCTGGCGTGACGGATCATCATGGGCGATGAGCAGGCGACGGGCCGGCATCGGGCCGTTGCCTCGATGTGGCTCGCCCGTCTGCGGGAGGCGCTCATGCGCGCCCTCCTGCTGGTGGTGGTGTGGTGGGCGATCGTCGAGGGCGACCTCGATGCCTGGTGGGTCGGCGTCCCGGTGATCGCGCTCGCGGTGCTCGCGAGCCTGCACCTGATGCCGCCGCAGCCTGGGCGCCTGCGCGTCGTCGGACTCCTGCGCTTCGTGCCCTTCTTTGTCGCCCAGTCGTTCCTGGGCGGGCTGGACGTCACGCGCCGCGCGCTGCAGCGCCGCCCCGCGCTCGAGCCCGCGATCATCGCCCATCGCGTGCGGCTCGACGGCGAGGGGCCGCTGGCGCTGTTCGTCAACGCGATCAGCCTGATGCCCGGGACGCTGTCCACGCGCTTCGAGGATGGGATCGTCCACGTGCACGCGCTCGACCGACGCCTCCCCATTGCGCAGCAGCTCGCCACGCTCGAGCAGCGCATCGGCGACCTCTTCGGGCAGCGCCTGGAACACGGCGCGCCATGACGTCCTTTTATCTCGTCCTCGCGGTGTTCCTTCTCGCGAACTTCTTCGCCGGGTTTCTGCGCATCGACTGGGGGCCGAAGCCGGCCGACCGCATGATGGCGGCCCAGCTCTTCGGGACCATCGGCGTGGGCGTGCTGGTGCTGCTGGCGCAGGCGCTGGAGCTGCCTGCCCTGCGCGACGTGGCGCTGGTGTTCGCCCTGCTCGGCGCGCTGGCCCTGATCGCGTTCGTCGCCCGCGTCTGGCCGGTGCTCCGCCGCAACAGCGAGGATGCCGGATGATCCTCCTCGATGCTGCGACCATCCTCCTGCTCCTGATCAGCGCCTTTTTCTTCTTCGGCGGCACCGTCGCCATGCTGCGCTTCCCGGACACGCTGAGCCGGCTGCATGGCCCGGCCAAGGCCGACAATCTGGGTCTCGGCTTTCTGATCGCCGGCCTGGCACTTCAGGCGGACGGGGTTGCCGTGGCGGTCAAGCTGCTCCTGATCTGGATGCTCACGCTCCTCCTGTCGGGCGCCACCGCCTACCTGCTCGGCCGCCGCGCGGCGGCTTACGGTGCGGCGCCCGGGGACGAGCGCTGACATGGTCCTCGACTGGCTGTTCGATGTCCTCCTCGCCGCCGGGCTGGTCTGGATCGCCTGGGGCGCGCTGACCGGCGCCACCCTGTTCAAGTCGGTGGTCCTGTTCATCGCCTTCGGGCTGTTCATGTCGCTCGCGTGGGTCCGTCTCGATGCGATCGACATCGCGCTCGCCGAGGCGGCGATCGGCGCGGGGCTCACGGGCGTGCTCCTGCTCGAGGCGGTCGGTCACATGCTGGGCCGGCCGCGCCGGCCCGAGGACGGCGGCGCCGATGAGGAGAACGATGCGGGAAGCGCCTAGCCCCGGCAGCGTCGTCGTGGCCGACGCCATGCCGCTCCGAATCGTCCCGGCGCTGCTGGTGCTCGCGCTTGCGGGTGCGCTCGCGATCGCCGTGCTCGCGCTGCCCGAGCCGTATCCCGGTCTGGTCGATCACGCCCACGCCGAACTGGCGGCGAGCGGCGTCGGCAACCCCGTCACAGCCGTGCTGCTGAATTTCCGCGCCTATGACACCTTGCTCGAGGTGGGCGTGCTCGTGCTCGCCCTGCTCGGGGTCTTCTCACTCGAGCCGGCGGTCTGGCGGACCGTGAGCCGGACGCCGCACCCGCGCGATGCGCTGATCTACGGCGCGCTCATTCGGCTGCTGATCCCGACCATGCTGCTGGCGAGCGGCTATCTGCTCTGGGCCGGAACGAAAATGGCGGGCGGTGCTTTCCAGGCCGCGGCCGTGCTGGCCGGCGGTGGCGTGCTGCTGCTGCTCGGCGGCATTGCGAGCCCGGCGGCTCTGAACACCCGCCTCGTCCGCCTGCTCGCGGTCGCGGGCCTCGCCTTCTTCGTCGCGATCGGCCTCGGGCTGATGCTCGTCGGGCGGCCCTTTCTCGACTACCCGCTCGCGTGGTCCTATCCCCTGATCTTCGCCATCGAGGCCGCGCTCACGGTCTCCATCGGCGCGATCCTGGCTTTGCTCTACGCCGGTTCCGTCCAGGCACCGCCGTCCGCCCCGCCCGAAATCCATTGAGGCTCCGGCCATGATCCGGCCCGATCTCTACGCGCTCGCGGGCGCGGCGCTGTTCTGCCTGAGCCTCTATGCCTTCGCGGTGCACCGGCATCTGCTGCGCAAGATCCTGGCGCTCAACGTCATGAGCAGCGGCGCCTTCCTGATCCTGGTCTCGATCGCGCGCCGGGTGCCCGAGGGTGCCCCGGATCCCGTGCCCCACGCGATGGTGCTCACCGGCATCGTGGTCGCGGTCAGCGCCACCGCCTTCGCCCTCGTCCTGGCCGGGCGGATCTTCGATGCCACCGGCCGGACGCATCTGCCCGAAGACGACGACCAGGCCTGAGCCCGGGCGAGACCGCCGTGGCCGAGCTTGCGAGCCTCCCCTGGGCCATGTCGACCGTGCTCCTGCCGCTGCTCGCTGCGATCGTGACCGTATTGCCGGGGCGCGGCCTGCTCAAGGTGACGGGCGCGGCCGCGCTGGTGCTCACATTGGCGGCCAGCCTGGCGCTCGCGCTTCAGGTCGCCGGCGGCGGTCCGGTGCGCTATGAGCTCGGCGGCTGGGGCGCACCGCTCGGCATCGATCTCGTGGCCGACGGCCTCGCCGCGGTCCTGGTTCTCCTCACCGCTCTCGTGCAGGGGATCGTGAGCCTCTACGCGCTCGCCACGCCCGGCGCGTTCTACGGCAGCGAGGGCAACCGCAGCTTCTTCTGGCCGGTCTGGTTCTTCCTCTGGGCGGCGCTGAACGCGCTCTTCCTCTCGGGCGACGTTTTCAACCTCTACGTCACGCTCGAGCTCTCGACGCTCGCCGCCGTGGTTCTCGCCTCGCTCACCCAGAGGCCCGAGGCTCTGTTCGCGGCGATGCGCTATCTGCTCGCCGCTCTCGTCGGCTCCCTCGCCTATCTCCTCGGCGTTGGCCTCCTCTATGGCGATGTGGGTGTGCTCGATCTCGAGATGCTCGGCGAGCGTGTCGCACCGGGCCCGACGGTCTGGGTCGCGGCCGCGCTGATGACCGGCGGCCTGCTGCTCAAGACCGCGCTCTTCCCGCTCCACTTCTGGCTGCCGCCGGCGCACGCGAACGCCGCCTCGCCCGTCAGCGCGGTGCTCTCGGCCCTGGTCGTCAAGGCATCGTTCTATCTCCTGCTGCGCCTGTGGCTCGGCCCGTTCTCCGAGCTGTTCGGGGCCCCGGCCTGGCATCTTCTCGGTGCCTTCGGCGCGGCCGCCGTCCTTTGGGGCGGGGTGCAGGCTTTGCGCCAGGAGCGCCTGAAGCTGATCGTCGCCTATTCGACCGTGGGCCAGCTCGGCTATCTGTTCCTGTTCTTCCCTCTCGCGCTCTCGAACGCGCGGGCGCTCGCCTATCAGGGCGTGATCTGCCAGCTGCTCGCGCATGCGACGGCCAAGTCCGCGGCCTTTCTCGCCGCCGGCAACCTCATGCACGCGCTCGGCCACGACCGTCTGTCGGACATCGTGGGCCTGCGCCGGCATGTCCGGGTCAGCCTGCTCGCCTTTGCGCTCGCCGGGACCAGCTTGATGGGCCTGCCGCCGAGCGGCGGGTTTCTCGCCAAGTGGCTGCTGCTCGTCGCATCGCTGCAGAGCGGCCAGTGGTGGTGGGCGGTGGTGGTCGTGGTCGGCGGCATCCTCGCCGCCGGCTACATCTTCCGGGTCCTGCGCGCCGCGATGGCGATGGAGGTCGAGCAGGAGCCGGCGCTCGAGCCCGTGCCGCGCGCCATGGAGCTGTGCGCGCTCGCGCTGGCCCTTCTGGCGCTCGTGCTCGGTCTCGCCGCGGCCGCACCGCTCGCGCTGGTCGAGATCGGGGAGCCCGGGCGCGTGCTCCTCCGGGTGGCCGGCCCGCCATGACCGAACTCGCCGCGCTCCCCATCCTGATCCTCTGCAGCTCGCTGGTCACCGGGATCGTGATCTTCTTCCTGCGCGAGGAGCAGGCGCCGCTGCGCACCTTCCTCAATCTCGCCGGCGCCTCGCTCAAGGTCGTCTTCGTCGGCGCGATGCTGCTCGGCGTCTGGCAAGGTCGCATCTACCATGCCCGCCTGCCGCTGCTCGACGGCCTCGACCTCGCGCTGCGCGCCGATGCGCTGTCGCTGCAGTTCGTGACGCTCTCCGCCGGGCTCTGGCTGGTGACCACGATCTACGCCATCGGTTATCTCGAGGGCTCGCCCGATCGCTCGCGCTTCTTCGGCTTCTTCTCCTTGTGCGTGACCGCTTCGACCGGCATCGCGCTGGCCGGCAACCTGTTCACCTTCCTGATCTTCTACGAGTTCCTGACGCTCTCCACCTACCCGCTCGTGGTGCATCGCGGCACCGAGCAGGCGCTGCGGGCAGGGTCGGTGTACCTCGCCTACACGCTCGGCGGCGGCGTGGTGCTGCTGCTCGGCATCGCGGCGCTGCACGTCCAGGGCGCCAGCCTCGAGTTCGCCCCCGGCGGCGGTGTCGCCGACCTCGCGGCCGAGCGGCCGCTCCTCTTCGGCCTGATCTTCTGGGTCCTGATCGGCGGCCTCGGCGTCAAGGCGGCGATCGTGCCCCTGCACGGCTGGCTGCCGATCGCGATGGTGGCACCAGCGCCGGTGAGTGCGCTCCTGCACGCCGTCGCCGTGGTCAAGGCCGGCGCCTTCGGCGTCATCCGCGTGGTCTACGACGTCTACGGCATCGAGGTGGTGCAAGCCCTCGAGCTGAGCTCCCCGCTCGCGGTGATCGCCGCGATCACCATCGTCTACGGCTCGTTCCGGGCGCTCGCCCAGGACGAGATCAAGCGCCGGCTCGCCTAC
>CAZXYL010000073.1:0-8382 GCA_964644915.1 uncultured Geminicoccaceae bacterium | reverse complement strand
GTAGGCGAGCCAGCCCGGGTAACCCACCGACTCGAAGAAGCCGACCGTGCCGGGGATGCCGAACACGAGGACCTTGAGCAGACCGTGCGCCACGAACATGACGCCGAGCGACAGTCGGAGCACGAGGGCGGCATACGGGGCGGTGGCGGGATCGTCGGTGGTGCCATTCATCACGGGTCTCCAGGAGGGGTTGGTCTGGCCCGCTATGTCGCGCGTCGGCGCCGGCTGCACAATCCGGCAAATCGGAACATGATCGTTTCCTGGAAGGCCCAAATCATCTCATCGAATTGGCCGCCGTCGGCGAGCGATTTAGCTTCGGTCCATGCTGAAAGCTGCCATCAAGCCGTCCCCGCGAGCGCGCGCCGACCTTCCGCCCAAGTTCGCCGCCTGGTTCGCGCGCCGGGGCTGGGCGCCGCACGCGCATCAGCTGGCGATGCTCGACGCGTCGGCGCGCGGCGAATCGGTGCTGCTGATCGCGCCCACCGGCGGCGGCAAGACGCTCGCGGGCTTCCTGCCGAGCCTGGTCGAGCTGGACCAGGGCGGTGCCGGGAAGGGTCTGCACACCCTCTACGTCTCGCCTTTGAAAGCGCTCACCACGGATGTCGCGCGCAATCTGGATGCACCTGTGCGCGAGATCGGCCTTGCCGTGCGCACCGAGACGCGCACAGGCGATACGCCCTCAAACCGGCGCGCCCGCCAGCGCGCCTCGCCACCCGACCTTCTGCTCACCACGCCCGAATCGCTGGCACTGCTCCTCTCTTATCCCGACGCACCCGAGACCTTCGAGGGCCTGCGCACGGTAATCGTGGACGAGCTGCACGCGCTCGCGCACACCAGGCGCGGCGAGCTCCTGGCGCTGGGCCTCGCCCGCCTGCGCCGCCTCGCGCCCCGGGCCCGCTTCGTCGGCCTGTCGGCGACCGCGAACGAGCCGGACGAGCTGCTCGGCTGGTTGGGCCAGGGCGGGGCGCCCGCACGCCTGATTCAGGGGGCCGCCGGGCCGAAGCCGGACGTCAGCATACTTCTCCCCCAAACGCCGCGCATGCCGTGGGCCGGACATCTCGCCCTCTATGCGCTGGCCGGGCTCTACGACGCCATCAAACGCGCGCAGACCACGCTCGTCTTCGTCAACACGCGCATGCAGGCGGAGCTGGTCTTCCGCGAGCTCTGGCGCCTCAACCAGGACCGCCTCGCGATCGCGCTCCACCACGGCTCCCTCGAGGTGGGCCAGCGCCGGCGGGTCGAGGCGGCGATGGCGCAAGGGCAGCTCAAGGCCGTGGTCTGCACCTCCTCGCTGGATCTCGGCATCGACTGGGGTGCCGTCGACCTCGTGGTCCAGATCGGCGCGCCCAAGGGCGTCTCGCGCATCCTGCAGCGGATCGGCCGGGCGAACCACCGGCTCGATGAGCCCTCCCGCGCGCTGCTGGTGCCCGGCAGCCGGTTCGAGTTCCTGGAGTGCCTGGCGGCGCTGGACGCCATCGCCGAGCACGCCCTCGACGGCGCGCCGCCGCGCCCGGGCGGCCTGGACGTGCTCGCCCAGCACCTGATCGGCATCGCCTGCGCCGGCCCGTTCGATGCCGACGAGATCTACGACGAGGTGCGGCAGGCGAAGCCCTACGCCGAGCTCTCGCGGCGCGACTTCGACGACGTCCTGGAGTTCGCCGCGACCGGCGGCTACGCGCTCCAGGTCTACGAGCGCTGGCGGCGCCTGCGCCGGCTGCCGGACGGGCGCTGGCGGCTCGCCCATCCCCGGATCGCCCGCCGCTATCGCATGAATGTCGGCACCATCGTCGAGGCGCCGATGCTCAAGGTCCGTCTCATGAACCGCCGCCAGGTGCTGGGCGAGGTGGAGGAAGGGTTCGTCAACTGGCTGCGCCCGGGCGACGTCTTCCAGTTCGCCGGGCGCACCCTCGCGTTTGCGCGCGTCCAGGAGACGTTCGCCGACTGCACGCTGGCGCCTTCCGGCGCCGAGCCGACCGTGCCCTCGTATCTGGGCGTGCGCATGGCGTTCACGACGCAACTGTCCGCGCGCGTGCGCGGCTGGCTCGCGTCCCCCGAGCGCTGGGCAGACCTGCCCGAGCCGGTGCTCGACTGGCTGCGGCAGCAGGAGCGCCGCTCGGTCCTGCCCGCGGCCGGAGAGCTGCTGATCGAGACCTTCCCGCGCGGCCGGCGCGAGTTCCTCGTCGCCTACGCTTTTGCCGGGCGCAATGCGCACCAGACGCTCGGCATGCTGCTGACCAAGCGCATGGAGCGGTTGGGCCTGAAGCCGCAGGGCTTCAGCTCCTCGGACTACGCGGTCGCGATCTGGGGCCTCGAGCCCGTGCCCGACCCGGCGGCCCTGTTCGACGTCGACATCCTGGGCGACGAGCTCGAGGAATGGCTGGCGGAATCCTCGCTGCTCAAGCGCACCTTCCGCGACTGCGCCGTGGTCGCCGGCCTGATCGAGCGCCGGCAGGCGGGCCGCGAGAAGACCGGCCGCCAGGTCACCTTCAACTCGGATCTCATCTACGACGTCCTGCGCAAGCACGAGCCGGACCACGTGCTCCTGCGCGCGACCCGCCAGGAGGCCGCGGGCGGCCTCATGGACGTGCGCCGCCTCGCCGACCTCCTCGTTGCCGTCCAGGGCCGGATCCGTCACTATCGTCTCGATCGCCCCTCGCCGCTCGCACTTCCACTCCTGCTAGAAATTGGCAAAGAAATGGTTAGCGGCTCGGCCGACGAGGCCCTGCTCGATGCCGCCGCCCGCGAGCTGATCGAAGAGGCGATGGGGGATACCCACGCGTGAAGCGCCTGCCGGGTCTTGAGGACCCATCTTCAGCCAACTACAAGGTCGGGGCACTCGAGCGGGCAGGTGGGGACATCTTCAAGAGCAATGAAGCACGCGTGGCTGCATCTCGGCACGGCCAGCCTGATCGCGGATCCGTCGGGCGCGCTGATCTGGCCCGAGCGCGCGCTCGTGGTCGTGGCCGACCTGCACCTGGGGAAAGGCTCCTCGTTTGCTCGCCGGGGCATGCTGCTGCCGCCCTACGACACGCGCACCACGCTCGCGCGCCTGGAGCGGCTGCTCGCGCGCACTTGCCCCAAGCGTGTGATCAGCCTGGGCGACGGCTTTCACGACCGCGAGGCCTGCGCGCGGCTGAGCCCGGAGGATTTGGCGCGTCTTCGCGCACTCACCGCCCGCTTCGAGTGGCTGTGGCTCACCGGCAATCACGATCCGGCGCCGCCGGAGGGCGTCGGCGGGCAGAGCGAGCCCGCGATCGAGATCGGCGGCCTCACCTTCCGCCACCTGCCGAACGGGCCGGGTGGCGCGGGCGAGGTCGCGGGCCATCTGCACCCGGTCGCGAGCCTGCGCGCGCGTGGGCGCAAGGTGACGCGACCCTGCTTCGTCGCCAGCGCCGCGCGCCTCGTCCTGCCGGCCTTCGGCAGCTACACCGGCGGGCTGAACGTCCGCCACGCCGCCTTCGCCGAGCTCTTCCCCGACGACTTTCAGGCCTGTCTGCTGGGAGCCGAGGCGGTGCACATGCTCAATCGCGCGCGGCTTCTGGCGTAGTTCCCGGGGGCCCGCGCAAAAGCGAAGCGGCGGCCCGGGGGCCGCCGCTCTCCGCACGTGAGCAGCGCTCACATCGCGGGCATGATGACCTGATCGATGACGTGAATCACACCGTTGTCGGCCTGGACGTCGGCCGTGATCACGGTCGCCTCGTCGACCTTGACCGCGCCGTCGGTGGCATCGATCGTGACGCGCTCGCCCTGGACGGTTTCGGCCTCGAGCTGCTGACCGGCGAGATCCGCCGACATCACCTCGCCCGGCACCACGTGATAGGTCAGGATCGCGACCAGCTGGTCCCGGTTCTCGGGCTGCAGCAGGCTCTCGACCGTGCCCTCGGGCAGCTGCGCGAACGCCTCGTCGGTGGGCGCGAAGACGGTGAACGGGCCCTCGCCCTTGAGGGTTTCGACCAGGCCTGCCGCCTCCACGGCCGCGACCAACGTCTCGAACTGCCCGGCCGAGACGGCGGTGTCCACGATATCGGCCGCCTGGACTGCCGGAGCCGACATCAGGCCCGCGGCGATGACACCCGACGCGAGCAACGTGTGCGAAAGACGCATTGCAGGACTCCATGTTGAGTGGATCGAGAATTCGAAAGTCGTAAGCCGAACGAGATGCCGTTCCTATTACACCCGGTCGCTCCATCTCGACTTACGGGGCCAGCATTTATGCCAAGGCTATCCGTCGACAAGGGGATGTCTTACTTTTTTTGCAGGTCATGTTCACCAGACAGAACGAAGAATCATTTAATACGGATCGAGTTTGGTTTTGGATCACTGTCTTTTTGGGCATGGCCGATTTTTGGTCATGATTCAGCGCGCGCGGTAGTGATCCGAATCGGACCCGGCGACGTAACCGGTGGCGTCCATCATCGAGCCGCTAGAGGAAAACGCCTGCCCTTCGAGCGCAAAGGCGCCCACCCGACGGCGTTGGTCGTCGGCGGGGCCCGAGATCAGTGCCTTCGGCAGCACGATCGCAGAGATGACGGGTTCTTCCAGCAGCACGAGGCGGACCGGGAGGTTCGGGGAGTCCGATGATCCAGGAAACGCGCATCCAGACGCTGAACGAGCGCGCGCCGGGCGGGGGGCGCTACGTCCTCTACTGGATGCAGCAGTCGCAGCGCGCCTCGTTCAATCCGGCATTGGAGCACGCGATCGCCGAAGCCAACGCGCGCCGCCTGCCGGTGCTGGTCGGCTTCGGGCTGATGGACGACTACCCCGAGGCGAACCTGCGCCACTACGCTTTCATGCTGCAGGGCTTGCAGGAAGTCGCGCGCACGCTGGAGGAGCGCCGCATCGCCTTCATCCTGCGCCGCGGCGCGCCCGACGAGGTCGCGATCGGCCTTGCCGCGGATGCGGCAATGGTGGTCTGCGATCGCGGCTATCTGCGGCATCAGAAGGCCTGGCGCGCGGCCGTGGCGCGGGCCGTACGCTGCCCGGTGGTCCAGGTCGAGGGCGATGTCGCGGTTCCAGTCGAGGTCGCCTCCGACAGGCGCGAGTTCGGCGCACGCACGCTCCGGCCCAAGCTGCACAGGGTCCTGGATCGATACCTCGAGGCTCACCCGGAGGGCGAGGTCGACGTGGACGGCCGCAGTCTCGGCCTCGGGAGCGATCTCGATCTCTCGAATCTCGACGCGTCACTCGGAAAGCTGAAGCTCGATCGAAGCGTGCGACCGGTGCAGCGCTTCAGGGGAGGCACGAGCGAATCCCACCGGCGGCTCGCGGCCTTCGTGGCGGGCAAGCTGCAGGGCTATGCGGTTGAGCGGAGCGAGCCTGGGGCGTATCAGTGCTCGATGCTCAGTCCCTATCTGCACTTCGGCCAGATCTCGCCGGTGGAAGTGGCCCTCGCAGCGCGATCGGCAGAGGCCGGTGCTCTGGACGACCGGCGGGCGTATCTCGAGGAGCTGATCGTCCGGCGCGAGCTGGCGATGAACTTCGCCCATTTCGAGCCGGACTACGACCGCTACGAAGCGCTGCCGGCCTGGGCACGCGAGACGCTCGCCGAGCACCGCGACGACCCGCGCCCGCACGTCTATGCACGAGAGCAGCTGGAAGCGGCCGCAACCCACGACCGCTACTGGAACGCGGCCATGCGCGAGATGACCGCCACCGGCTACATGCACAACTCCATGCGCATGTACTGGGCGAAGAAGGTCCTGGAGTGGTCAAAGACGCCCGAGGAGGCGTTCCGGACGGCCCTGGCGCTGAACAACCGGTACTTCCTGGACGGGCGCGATCCGAACTCGTTCGCCAACGTCGCCTGGACCTTCGGCCTGCACGACCGGCCCTGGCCGGAGCGGCCGGTGTTCGGCAAGGTCCGCAGCATGGTCGCCGGTGGCCTGGAGCGCAAGTTCGACATGGAGGCCTACATCAAGGCCGTGGACGAACTCGTGATGGCGGAAGGGTTCTGATCTGCCGCGGGACGCAAAGCCGCCGCATCACGCCTTCGTGACCCGAACGGGTCGCCGCGCCGGGCGTTGCCAGGACAGTTGGGCTCAATCGGAGGAGAGCAGATGAACGCCAGCTCATGGCGCGCAGGGCAGCGCCGCCGGCCGCGCGGACGTTTCAGCGGCGTCGCCGGCCTCGCCGTGATCGCGGCGCTCGCGGTGCCGACCACCGCCGTCGCGCAGGGGCAGTTCGAACGTGATCCGGACGCCGCCCCCGGGGAAGCCGGCCTGCAGCTGCCCGACGGCGTCACCGCCGAGGTGGTGCACGAAGGCGTCGGGCGCGCCCGCCACATGGTGATGCGCGATAACGGCGACCTCTATGTGCGGCTGCGCGAGATGCACGAGGAGGGTGGTGGCATCGCCGCACTGCGCGACGAGGACGGCGACGGGCGCTTCGACCGCGTCGAGTACTTCGGCGACCACAGCGGCACCGGCATCGACATCCACGACGGCTACCTCTACGCGTCCAGCGACCGCGAGGTCTACCGCTGGCAGCTGCCTGAGGACGGCCTGGTGCCCGAGGGCGAAGGCGAGATCATCGTCCAGGGCTTCCCGGAGCAGGAGGGCCATGCCGCCAAGGCGTTCGCGATCGACCGCGACCAGGGCCATCTCTATGTCAACGTCGGCGCGCCCTCGAACGCCTGTGAGCATCCGATCCGGACCGCCTCGCCCGGTCAGGATCCGTGCCCCGAGCTCGAGCAGCACGCCGGCCTCTGGCGCTTCGACGCCGCCACCGCGGGCCAGGACTTCGAGGCCGACGGGGAGCGCTTCGTCACCGGCGTGCGCAACGTCGTGGCGCTGGACTGGAACCCCCAGGACGGCAACATCTACTTCGTGCAGCACGGCCGCGACCAGCTGCACGAGTTCTGGCCCGAGCACTTCACGCCCGAGCAGAATGCCGAGCTGCCGGCCGAGGAGTTCCACGTCGCGCGCGAGGGCGCGAACTACGGCTGGCCCTACACCTACTGGGACCACCACCGCGGCGAGCGGATGCTGGCGCCCGAGTACGGCGGCGACGGCGAGACGGTGGCGGAGGAGCAGTACGAGGAGCCGCTGATCGCCTTCCCGGCGCACTGGGCGCCCAACGGGCTCATGTTCTATGACGGCGACGCGCTACCCGAGGAGTTCCGGGGTGGCGCGTTCATCGCCTGGCACGGCTCGTGGAACCGCGCGCCGCTGCCCCAGGCCGGCTATAAGGTCACCTTCGCGCCGTTCGAGACCGGCGAGCCGACCGGGGACTGGCACGTCTTCGCCGACCACTTCGCCGGCGGCGAGGAGATCCGAGATCCCGACGAGGCCGAGTATCGGCCGATGGGCCTGGCGCAAGGACCGGACGGCGCGCTCTACATCTCCGACTCCAAGCAGGGCCGGATCTGGCGCGTCACCCACGAGGACGTCAGCGGCTGAGAACATCCGCGGCGGTCGCAGCGCTCGGAAGCGAGTTCCGGTGCGCGGCCGCCAGCGGTCGCTGGTGGCTCAAACCCAGGACGGATACGGCGAGCCCGGGCGCTCGATGGCCGTCCGGGCGACGAAATCATCGAGCAGCTCCGAGATCCGCTCGAGGCTGCGGGCGCGCGACCACGCCTCGAAGTTCTCCCGGGCCGAGCGTCGGATCTCGACCGCGCGCCGGATCGCCGGCAGAAGGTCCTCCGGGCCGTGAAAGACGGCCCCGATCGGGGCAGGCTCAAGCAGCTGCTTGCGGAACACGGGAAAGTCCGGGGCGACGACGGCCACGTTCAGGGCCGCAGCGTCGGCAATCACACCGCTCGATCTGTAGTAGTATCTCGAGCAGTCATAGTCCAGGACCACCACGTCACATTTCTCGAGAGCCGCGATGTAATCGCCGTAGTCGCGCGTATTGACCGTGCGCAGGCCTCGAGTGGTCCATCTCTCCAGGAGTTGCTGGTCCGGACAGCCGAACACGATCTCCTCAAGGCCATCCACCTGCTCTCGTGCCGCAAGCAGCGCCTGGAGGACGCCGTCGATCCGTTTCTCGGCACGGAAGTTCCCGATCACGCCGACGGTCGCGCCCTCGCGCGCGGCTCGACACGCAGCCACCGCCGGCGTGCCCTTGTGCGCGGCCAGCGGCAGGACGAGGAACTGGTCCGAACTAGGATCCAGGCCGAGCTCGGCAAGCCCCTCGATGCTCTCCAGGAAAGCGAAGCGGAACCGCCGGCGGCAAAGGAACTTGAAGATACGACGCTCCAGCGGACGAACGTGCGCATACTGCAGGTTTTGGTGCACGATGAACGCGAGCCGGTCGCGCAGGGGGAAGAGCAGCGGCCACATGGCGCCGATGAGGGTCGTGCTGAAGGAATGCACGAGGATCAGGTCGCTGTCGCGGCGGAGCCAGATCACCACAAGGAGCCTGAGGTGGAGCAGGATCACGCTC
>CAZXYL010000072.1:0-1709 GCA_964644915.1 uncultured Geminicoccaceae bacterium | reverse complement strand
TAACGCTCGCCCTGCGGCGAGCGCTCGACGAAGCCCAGCATCCAGCTGTGCACGCGGGTGAGCGAGGCGTAGCCGCCGTCGGTGAAGGCGCGCAGAAGGTTCAAGGTCGCCGCGGCCTGGGCGTAGGCCTGGATCTGGCGTTCGGGGTCCGGCACCCGCGCGTCCTGGTCGAACTCGAGCCCGTTCACGATATCGCCGCGATAGCTCGGCAGCTCGATGCCGCCGCTGCTCTCCATCGGCGTCGAGCGGGGCTTGGCGAACTGACCCGCCATGCGCCCGACCTTGACCACCGGCATGGCGGCGCCGAAGGTCAGCACCACCGCCATCTGCAGCAGCACGCGCAGGGTGTCGCGGATGTTGTCGGGGTGGAACTCGGCGAAGGATTCGGCGCAGTCGCCGCCCTGCAGCAGGAACGCCTTGCCCGCGCACACCTCGGCCAGCCGCTCCTTCAGCCGGCGCGCCTCGCCCGCGAACACCAGCGGCGGGTAGCGCGAGAGCTTCGCCTCCACCCGGGCGAGCGCGTCGCGGTCCGGGTACTCCGGCATCTGCGTGACCGGCCTCGATCGCCAGCTGTCCGGGCTCCAGTTGCGAGCCATTCCCTCTCCTCCACCGGCGGCGCGCATCACACCTGCGCCTGATACATGGTGACGAACTCCTCGGCCGCCGTCGGGTGCAGGCCGACGGTCGCGTCGAAGTCCGCCTTGGTGGCGCCCGCCGTCATGGCGATCGCGAGACCCTGGATGATCTCGGCCGCCTCCTCGCCCACCATGTGGCACCCCAGCACCCGGTCGGTCGCGCGGTCGACCACCAGCTTCATCATGGTCTGAACCGGCTCGCCGGTCAAAGTGTGAAGCAGCGGCCGAAAGCGCGCGCGGTAGACCTCGACGTCGTAGCCCTGCTCCCGCGCCCGTTCCTCGGTGAGCCCGACCGCGCCGATCTCGGGCAGGCCGAAGACGGCCGTGGGGATGGTATCGTAGTTCACCGTATGCGGGTTGTCGTTGAACAGGGTCTCCGCGATCACGCGGCCTTCCGCGATGGCGACCGGCGTCAGATCGAAGCTGCCGGAATCGAGCCCGCTGCCGGCATGATCCGTGCAGTCGCCGACGGCATAGATGCTCGCAACGTTGCTCTGGTACGCCGCGTTGACGCAGATCGCGCCGGTCTCGTCCATCAGGACGCCCAGCGCCTCGAGCCCGAGGCCCCGCGTATTCGGGATCGGCTTGCGCCCGGTGGCGTAGAGGATCGCATCCGCCGGGATCGGCCCCGAGGTCGTGACCAGCAGCAGCTTGCCGCCCGCCGGCTCGATCCCCTGGACGATGGTGCTGGTGCGAATGTCGAGCCCGCGCTTTCGCATCTCCTCGGTGACCGCCGCGCGCACGTCGCGATCGAAGCCGCGCAACGGCTCGGTGCGACGCAGGACCAGCGTCGTCCGGACGCCCAGCGCATTGAAGATGGTCGCGAGCTCGAGCCCGATGTAGCCGGCGCCGACCACGATCAGATGCTCAGGCTTGTCCTCGAGGTGCTCCAGGGCGTCGTCCGAGGTGATCGCGTGCTCGATGCCGGGCAGCGTCGGCGTGCTCGGGCGCGCGCCGACCGCGATCAGGATGCGCTCGGCCGTGTGCCGCTCGCCGCTCACTTCCACCGCGTTCGGGCCGACGATCCGGCCCTCGCCCTCGAAGCGGGCCACGCCCGCGTTCTCCAGCATGCCG
>CAZXYL010000071.1:0-11380 GCA_964644915.1 uncultured Geminicoccaceae bacterium | reverse complement strand
TCAGCGATCTCGAGGCGCTCGCGCGCGACACGCACAAGTTCGAGAGCCGCTATCTGGATCGGCTGATCGGGCCCTGGCCGGAGGCGCAGGACGTCTACCGGGCGCGCTCGCCGATCCACCACATCGAGCGCCTGTCCTGCCTAACCATCTTCTTCCAGGGCCTCGAGGATGCCGTGGTGCCGCCGAATCAGGCCGAGATGATGGTTGACGCCTTGCGCCGGAAGGGCCTGCCGGTGGCCTATCTGACCTTCCCGGGCGAGCAGCACGGCTTCCGCCGGGCGGAGACGATCCAGACCGTGCTCGCGGCCGAGCTCGCCTTCTACGGCCGCGTGTTCGGCTTCGCGCCCGCGGATGGCATGGCGGACCTGATCATCGAGAATCTTTGAAAGAGTCCGGAAGAGGTAGCCGCATAGATCCCGAGACCGCTCTTCGGTCGATACCTCACCTAGGCCAGAGCCAGCTCCTCGATAGGATCAAGCTCCGCGCTTGGTTCCAGATCGACCCAAGTCAGCATGTTAAGGTGACGTACCGCGTTCCGGAGCCCGTCCTCGGGCAAGGGAGGATGGCGCCGGACCTTCCATCGCCTAACGCCTTCCAAGACCTCAAGCTCGGAAGGCCGTCGCCGCTTGGCGCGCAGTTGCATCTCTGCTTCGAAGTGCACCGATGCAGCGATCTCTGCATCCTGTGTCCGCATCCTCAGCATCAAGTCGACCACCTTGTCGACGATTGGCTTCCAAGCCTGGATGTCCTGGGGCGTGATGAGCTGCACGGCATCGCGGAAGGTCGGCCCTGGTCGGACCCGCATCATGCGCCCGACTTTCTCCTCAGCGAGGAGGCCCTGATTGGCTAACCGTGTTATGAGAGGCTTCACGTCAGGAGAGAACGGACCGAAGCTTCCGCGGGAGTATCGTAAGCCGGTCGGCAGCCCAGCGGCCGTGGCGAAATAGGCGAGCTTCTGGAACGTCGTCCGCCCTACCGGCCAGTGGTACTGCTCCTTGCTCACCTTGTGCAGGATCACCACTAGAGCCACCCAGGCCGACTTCGCCCGGTCGCTTGCAAGCGGCCCAGACCCGACCAGCGCCGGGGTGCGCGCGCCCGCGAGGAACTCGGGCGTCAGTTCGTGTTCGGGCGTGCCGAGCGGGGCGTATAGTTCGACCGGGATCTCAATCTCAGCGAGGTGCCGATAAAGTGTGGGTCCCACGACGCGCCATTCGAGGCCGCCTTGGCCGCAGCCCAGCGGGGGCACGGCAAGCGAGCGAATACCCCATTCCTGATAATGCTTCTCAAGGTGGCGTAAGCCCGCAACGATGTCCGAGAGTCGCGACACCGAACGCCAATGGTCCTTCGTCGGAAAGTTGAGAACCCACTTTCCCACGAGGTCCTTGAACAGGTACGGTTCGCCGAGTCGCACCCTGCCGGCACGGCAGCGCGCTACGTAGTCCTCAAACATGCTCGGAAAGCGCTTCTTGAACTCAAGCGCCACGCCCTTGCCCATGATGCCCACGCAGTTCACCGTGTTGACAAGGGTCTGGGCCTGCGATCCAAACAGGTCGCCAACGCGGACGGTGATCATGGTTCCTCCGCCGTTTCAGAGGAAGAACAGATGGCGGTCGATGCGAGCTTCCCACGGAAGTTGTAGGGCATCCAAGGCGGACAGGCTAGCCGCGCACGATACGTATGCGCCGATGATATAGGGAGGCAGAACCACGTCTGGCACCAGGATTTCAGCGCATTTCGCTGACTTGTGGCGCCATTCCGCACGCTGATCTCCCGGATGCGTCCAGTACTCGGCAAACGTCAGATCGCGGTCGATGATCCGGAGGCCGTCCGGTGCAGGCTCGAACCGGCAATACCCACTGGCTGCATTCTGATCGGTTACGATCACCCCGTTCAAATCGAGCACCGCCGGACTGACCCTCAGCACGCAGATCTGCGCGTGGCTCGCCCGACGCTTGATAAGCATCGGGTTGCGGACGCATACGTAGAGGTTCGCATATTCGTGCAGCCGCCTCCCACCAGGTATCCGGACTTTTCTCCGAAGTTCTTGAACCTCCGGTTTCGCGATCGATTGGGGCGCAAACTGCCGGGCTCGCCGGTGTGAAAGGATTCCGTGGTCTCGAATTGATACGAGATTGGCGATCGGTGTGATGTAGTGAAGTTCGGTGAGCTCGTCCCGAGTCACGGCAGGGCGTGCCGTCTGAGTTGTGAAGTGTATCGGAACTCACACGTCATTTCTGAAGCCCTTGTACCGGGGTTGTCGCCGGGCGGCTTCGGCAAAGGACGAGGCGAGGAAGGCGGCGCCATGCTCGAGGCTTTCGGGATCGATCGCGTGCGGCAGCCCCGGGCGCACGCTCCACTGCACCGGGATCTCGGCCGCCTGCAGGCCCTGGACTGCGGCGAACAGCGCCTCGACCGGGACGATCTCGTCGGCATCGCCGTGGATCAGGAACACCGGCGGCCGGCTGCGGGCGTCTGCGGGCAGAGTCTCGCCGCCGATCAGCGCCCCGGAAAAGCCCAGCACGCCCGCTATGGTATGCGGGCGCCGCGGGGCCACATAAAGGGACATCATGGCACCTTGCGAGAAGCCGACGAGGGCGAGCTGGTGATCGGCAAGGCTGTAGCGTTCGAGCTCCGCGTCCAGGAACGCGTCCAGCAGGGGGGCGGCTACCTGCACCCCGCGCAGGAGCGCCTGCGGCCGGCGGTCCTGGAGCGAGAACCACTGGTAGCCGAAGGGGGCCATGTCGCAGGGCGCTGGCGCGTTTGGGGCCACGAAAGCGGCGTGCGGCAGGCGCGTCGCCAGCGCCGGGGCGAGCCCGATCAGATCGTTGCCGTCGGCGCCGACGCCGTGCAGCAGCACGACGAGCTGGCGCGGCACGCCGCCGGCGTGCGGCGGCATGCGGGGTCCGGAAAGCGGCGTCACGGCGAAATCGCAGCTCCTGCGGGTGCCGGCGGGGAGAACGCGCGCGGGCCTTGCCAATCGCGGCGCAGGCGATAATGATCGCAGGCGTCCGGGCGGTGCAAGCCCGGTCCGTGCAGGACCCTACAGCCGTATGATCAAAGGCGCCGACTTTCTGCCCCTGCCCGAGCCGGACGGGTCGCCGGCGATGACGCGGTTCGCGCCCACGCCGTCGGGCTATCTCCATCTCGGTCACGCCTATGCGGCGCTGGTCGCGTGGGAGGCCGCACGTGCCTGCGGCGGACGCTTCCTTCTGCGCATCGAGGACATTGATCCCGGCCGGTGCCGGCCCGAGTTCGAGCAGGGCATCTTCGAGGACCTGCGCTGGCTCGGCCTGGAGTGGGACGGCGAGGTGCGCCGCCAGTCCGAGCACATGGACGTCTACGGCCGGGCGCTCGAGTATCTCGACCGGCAGGGTGTGCTCTACCCGTGTTTCTGCACGCGGCGCAAGATCCGGGCCGAGATCGCGCACGCGGCGCAGGCCCCGCACGGGGCAGGCGAGGCGATCTATCCCGGCATCTGTCGCACGCTTTCGCCCGACGAGCGACGGCACCGCATCGCCAGCGGCGAGCCGTTTGCGCTACGCCTCGACGTCGAGAAGGGCCTCGGGATCACCGGGCCGCTGGTCTGGCGCGATCTGCGCGCGGGCGTGGTTCGGGCGACGCCGGAGCTCTTGGGCGACGTGGTCCTGGCGCGCAAGGACGTGCCGACCAGCTATCATCTGGCGGTGACCGTGGACGACGGCATGCAGGGCGTAACTCTGGTGACCCGAGGCGAGGACTTGTTTCAGGCGACCCACATCCACCGGCTGCTGCAGGCGCTCCTCGGCCTGCCGGTGCCGCGCTACTACCACCACAACCTGATCGCCGATTCGACCGGCCTGCGGCTGGCCAAGCGCAATCGTGCGGTCACCTTGCGCACGCTGCGGCAGTCGGGACGCCGGCCGGACGAGATCTGGCGCCTGATCGGCCTGCCCGAGCCGCAGCCGCTGGCGGCCGTCGGATGATGCGGCGCCCCGTGAGCCTGGCGCTCGCGCTCCTGACCATGGGGCTGACGTTGCTCGCCTGCGCGCCCGCACCGCCGGGACCGGCCGCGGCGGTCTCGAGCACGCCGACGCGCGCCTGGCTGCCGAACGACGCGCCGCCGCGTGCGGCGATCCTCGCCCTGCACGGCTTCAACGACTACAGCAACGCCTTCGCGGATCTCGGCGAGTACGCGGCCGCGCGGGGAGTCGCGGTGCACGCCTACGACCAGCGCGGGTTTGGCGCCAACGCGGACGCCGGCTACTGGCCGGGCGTCCCGGTCATGGTGGCGGATCTGCGGCGCGAGGTCGACCGGCTGAAAGAGCTCTACCCGGAGTTGCCGGTCTACGTCCTGGGCGAGAGCATGGGTGCGGCGGTGGTGATCGCGGCGGCCGCCCGCGGCGAGTCGCCCGCCGTCGCCGGCTCGATCCTGGTCGCGCCCGCGGTCTGGGGCGGGGAGCAGCTGAACCCGCTCTATCGCGCCACCTTGTGGCTCGCGGTCCAGCTGGTGCCGAACATGCGGCTCACCGGGCGCAGTCTGGAAGTCCTGGCGTCGGACAACATCGAGATGCTGGTCGCGCTCGGCCAGGACCCGCTGGTGATCAAGGGCACCCGCGTGAATGCGATCGCGGGGCTGGTCGGGCTGATGGATCTGGCCCTGCCCGGAGCGGCCGCCATGCGCGGCCCGTTGCTGGTGCTGGGCGGCGCCCGCGACGAGATCGTGCCGCCGCGGGCGCACGCGGCCATGCTCGAGCGGCTGACCGCGCACCCGTGCACCGAGGTCGTCTACCCGGAGGGCTGGCACATGCTGCTGCGCGACTTGCAGCGGCAGGTGGTCTGGGACGACATCCTGGCCTGGGTGGCCGGCGAGCCGCTGCCTTCCGAGCTCGAGGGCCCCTGCGGGGTCGACCTCAAGTCGGTCGTCGCATCGCTGCCACGATCCTGAGCGCGGTATCGAGTGCGCGCAGGCCGTCCTTGCCGCTCACCGCGACCGGCTGCTCGCCGCGCACGGCGGCGAGGAAGGCCTCGATCTCGAGGCGGAGCGCGTCGTTCGGCTCGAAGCGTCGCCGCTCCAGGGTGACGTCCGGCACGCCCGGGAACATCTCGCCCGTGCCGCGCCGGGCGATCGTGGCCTCGCGCGCCTGGAAGTCGATCGAGATGTAGGCGTCGGGCTGGAACAGGCGCATCTTGCGCTCGCTCTTCAGGCTGACCCGGCTCGCGGTGACGTTGACCACGCAGCCGTTCTCGAAGTGCAGCCGCGCGTTGACGATGTCGTCGCGCGCGGACAGCACCGGCACCCCCACGGCGTCGACCGAGGCGAGCGGGGCGCCGATCAGCTGCTGGATCAGGTCGATGTCGTGGATCATCAGGTCGAGCGTGACGTCGACGTCGGTGCCGCGCGGCTTGAACGGTGCCAGCCGGTGGGATTCGATGAACAGCGGCTGGCCGATGACGTCGGCGAGCGCCAGGACGGCGGCGTTGAATCGCTCCAGGTGCCCGATCTGGAGGATGCGGCCGCTGGTGGCGGCGAGCTCGACCAGCCGCCTGCCCTCCTCGACCGTGGCCGCGATCGGCTTTTCCACCAGGACATGGATGCCGGTGCGCAGAAGCTCGCGTGCGACCGCGAAGTGCTGGGCGGTGGGCACGACCACGCTCGCGGCGTCCACACGCCCGGCGAGCTGCGCCGCATCCGTGAGGGCCTCGACGCCCAGCTCGCCCCCGAGCGCGCGCGCGGCGTCTTCGTCGGGATCGACCACCGCCACGAGCTCGGAGCCTTCGACCTCGCGGTACTTCTGGGCGTGGAAGCGGCCGAAGTGGCCGCAGCCGACCACGGCGGTGCGCAGCGCGCTCACCGGCGCATCACCTTCGCGGCGCCCGCGGGCGTACGGGCGGATCGGGGCGGCGCCGGGCAGCGCATGGGCGATATCGGCTCCGGGTGAGCAACCAACGGGAGCGACCAACGGGCGCAAGAGTATGGGCTGTGCGGCCGCGGCGCAACGGCGCTGCCACCGGCGAGGTGACCGGTCCGGCTGGAACGGTGGACGGCAAGGCCTGACTCAGGCAGTGCTTGCCGCCGAGCGGGCCACGGCGGGGCGGGCGCGTGTGCCGGCAGCCAGCTGCCGGCGCAGCCAGTCCGTGAGCCGCCGCCGGTTGGCCGGGTCGACCAGCGCCTGGTTATGGTTGGTCGCGGGCAGGAGCCAGAGCGTCTTCGGCTCACCCGCCGCGGCAAAGAGCGCGCGGCCGTGAGGCGGTGGCACGACCAGGTCGGCCTCGCCCTGGATGATCAGGATCGGCAGCGGTGCCAGGGTCCCGATCACGTCGATCGGCCGGTAGGTGTCGTCGATCGTGAGCGAGAGGGGCCACTGCATCGGCCAGGTGAGCCAGAACCCCGCGAGCGCTTCGCGGGCGAGCGCACGGTAGCTCGTGAACGCGCCCTCGACGACCAGGGCGCGCACCCGATCCTGCTGCGGCGACCCGGCCAGGGCGGTGATCGCGAGCGCGCCACCGAGGCTCTGCCCGAGCACGACGATGCCCTCGGGGCCGACCTCGGGCAACGCGAGCAGCGTCTCGAGCGCCGCCTCGAAGTCGCGGTGCAGGCCGCCCAGGGTCGGCATGCCCCCCGAATGACCGAAGCCGCGGTAGTCCGGGAGCAGAACGTCGAAGCCGGCGGCGGGCATCCAGGCGACGCTCGCGATATGCGTGCTGATGTTTTCGGCATTGCCGTGCAGGAACAGGACGCTGCCGATGCGGGGGCCTGCGGCGGGCAGGAACCAGCCGTGCAGGCGCACGCCGTCCGAAGCCTCGAACCAGACATCCCGGTACGCGAGCCCCACCCGATCCGGCGTCAGCACGTGCTCGCGCATGGGGTGGAAGATCAGCCCGGTGCAGCCGGCGAGCAGGACGCACGCCAGCGGGGCTGCAGCCGAGCGCATCAGAAATACCAGTGAAGCGATGAGCCGAGCTCCGTCTGTACGCCGCCACCTTCATCCCCGACGGATGCATCGATCTTTATGGCGAGGTTGCGCGAAAGCCTGAAGCTCTGGCCGAGTTGCACCTCGAGTCGCTTGCCGACCGGGTCGGTCAGCAGCGCCTGCGCCCGGCCCTCCAGGAGCACCGTCCAGCGGTCGAGGACGCGCCAGACCAGGGTCACGCCAGGGCCGATGGCGAAGAAGCAGGTCTCGGGGCAGTTGCCGCCGACGCCGATGCCGGCCTCGGCCATGAGGCTCAGCAGGCCGTCCTCACCGAGCGCGCCGGTCGGCCCGACCCCGCCCTCCAGACCGCCGATCAAGGCGCCCTGTTCGTCCTCGCCCCGGCCGCGGAAGCGCGTGAGTCCCGCGCCCAACCGCCAGGATACGGGCCGGAAGACCTCGTTGCGCGCGGACAGCGATCGGATCCCCACCAGGGTCAGCGCCTCGAGAGTCGGGCCACTGTCGCCCTCGTAGTGACGCAGCTCGAGATCGAGAGCCTCGATCGCAGCCCCGGGCACGTATCCTCCCGGTGCGTCCGAGAGATCGTGATAGACCGGCCGCACCTGCAGGCTCGCGAAGCGGCGTCCGTCCCGCACCCCCAGCCCAAGCGCGACCCGCGCGGAGCCGTGGCCTTGGTCGGGCCGGATGGCGGGCGTCGCCGCCGGGGGCAGATCTGCGGAGGTCGCGATCGCGCTGCGGGTCGCGAGCAGGTGCCAGGCGCGCCCGGCGGCCTGGTCCCGCGTCAGGGCGCCGGTGCGCAACCGATAGGTCACGACCTCGGCGGCGAGCTCGAGGACCGCCGCCCGCCGGCCCGGTTCCAGCTCGGCGAGCGCGGGATCGCCGGGCTCGCCTGCCGCCAGACGCTCGAGCAGCACCCGCTCGTCGGGCTCGAGCGAGCGCAGCCCGTGCTCGATTCGGGTCCGGCTCGAGGGCCGGAACACCACCCGCTCCAGCATCCCGTCCTGCCCGACCACTGCGCGGACGGTATCGGCGGGGATCGCATGCAACGGGAACCGATCGGTCAGCTGCAGATCCGGCCGGGCCACGTCCAGGAGGAACAACAGCTGATAGGAGCAGTTCTCGTCGAAGAAGAAGTAGTCCGAAGACTGCGTGCGCAGCTCCCAGAGGTGTTGCAGCAGGCGCGTGATCTCGGCCGGCCGGAGGTCCAGCTGGTATTCCCACAGGTCGCGGTTCTCGAAGTCGCTGTAGCGCTGCACCATGAGGTAGTACGGCATGATCGAATACGTGCCGGGATACCCGCCGGTCAGGCCGTGAATCGCGAACAGGAGCCCGTTGTCGTCGCCGACCTCCGCGCCGTAATTGACGGCGTAGGAAAGAAGGCGGGTGCGCTCGTCCTGCCCGGCGCGATCGAGACGCAGGAGCGTATGGCCGAACATCGACGACGGATTGTTGAGGTAGGCTGCGGGGAAGACCAGCGTCACCTGCTCGACCGCGAGCATGTCGGCCCAGGCCTCGAACTCGGGGCAGGGCTGCGCCGGCAGCCGCTCCGGATCGAATCCGAGCTGGGTCGCGAGCCAGCTGTAACGGGCGGGGAACGCGCACTGCGGATGCGGGGCGCCAGCGGCCGGGGGCGCAAAGAACGCGGCGAGGGTGGCCTCGAGCTCGGCCTGCGGGTCCGACTTGCCCTGGGCGGCATTGAAGAACCCCGGGCTGTCGATCAGGCTGGTCTGGCCGGTGCCGAGCAGATCGGGACGGTAGTGGACGAGATCGAGCCATTCCCGCCGCTCGGCCAGGCGCGCGGCGCGCGCGTGTGCGATCAGCTCGACCAGATAATCGCCTGCGTCCGCCGCGGCCCCGGGCGTGCCCAGAATGAGGCCGAGCGCCAGGCCGACAGCGGACGTGACAAGTCGATGTACGAGCAGGTCCCGGATCAGCCGAGATAACGACTCAGCACGGCATCTTCCGCCATCGTCGCTTGGATCTGGGCGATGACGTCGTCCGCGTTCGCGTTCTCGTTCGGGAAGATCTGGCCGAAGTTGGCCTGAAGCGTGCCGAAGAAGCGCGCCTGGTCGGCCGGGTCGATCTCGATCAGCTGGGCCAGCGAGTCCAGTGTCTCGCCCTCGCCGCGCGCGACATCGCGGGCCAGGTTGTCGAGATTCGACACCACCAGCATCCGGACCTCGGTCGGCGGCCGGATGACGCCGTCCCGCGTGCAGCCGAGCGTGCCGGAGGTGATCCCGAAGGTCTGATTGCCGAAGGTGCCGTTGGTGGTCACCGCCAGGACCTGCGGCGCGACGCCTCTTTGCCCGTTGAAAAGGATCGTGCCGACGCCGCAGCCGGTACTGTCCGGAACCTCGCCCTGCTGCTGCTGCGCCACGGCCGCCGGCGCCGCTATCATCAGCCCCACGATGGTGGCAGTTGCAAGCCTCAGCATAGTCGTCTCCTCCAGCGCATGTCGATTTAGGGTTGAGAGTTCTACGGACGCGTGCGCCGAGTTGTCAACCTGCAGACTGGGAGACTTGAACCTCCTTCAACTATGTGTGTCGCATGGATTCTTCCCGCGCGCCCTATTCAGGCGGCGCGGCGGTGAACTCCAGGAGCACGCCGTGGGTGTGCTCGGGCGCGATCCCGACCGCACCGGCGGCATCGCGCCGGTACGGCACGCCCTGCCGGTCGAGGAACGCGGCGGTGGCGTCGGGGTCCGCGACCCACAAGGTGAGCGCTGCGATCACCGGGTCCTGGTCGGCGCCGACCGCCTCGAGCTCCGGGTGCAGGACCTCGAGATCGTCCGGGGTCACGATCAGGATCACGCCGCCGCGCCCGGTGTGCACGGCGAGCGTGTCGTCGGTGTCGGTGAGCCGCGTGGTGCCGAACACCCGGGCCATCGGCTCCCAACAGGCGGCCGGGTCCTCCGCGACCACGGTGACCGAGCGGATGCGTATGGCGCCATTGGGATGCCGGAGCCACTCGGGCGCCCGCATCGGGCCGGGCGTGAGATGCGCGCAGGCGAACATGGGCACGCCGCCGGTCGCCTCGGCTGCCAGCATGACGTTCTGGAAGCGCAGCTCGGTCTCCGGCTCGAGCAGCCGGCCGAGCTCCGCGACCTCGGCCGGCTCCAGCCCGGCGCCCCGCCAGGCGTCCCGCGTCGCCTCGGGATCGCTGGTGTGCAGGACGATCGAGAGCAGGCCCTCCCGCTCCTCGAGGAACCGGTCGAGATTGTTGGTGAAGCGGTCGGGATCGACGATGCCCAGCAGCTCCACGTAGTCGTTGGCGAACATCAGGCAGTAGTTCGCGGTGCCCCAGCCGACGTGGCGGCCGCGCGGCGTGACCCGAAAGCCCAGCCGCTCATAGGTGGCGCGCGCCTGCTCGAGGTCGCGCACGCCGACGATCACGTGGTCGATGCCCGAAAGCCCGGTGGTCATGATGCCAAGCCGTCCTGCGCTGGTTGTGCCCCGCCCCTTCCTGCGGGCATAAGATAGCCGATCGGCAAGCGGATCGGAACGGCGGAAGATCGGGACGGCCATGGCGGGCGAAGGCGCGGAGACGACCATCGGGCTGATCGCGGCGCTCCCGCAGGAGCTGGCACACCTGCGCGCGGTGCTCGAGCACGACCGCGCGACCGAGATCGGCGGCTTCCGCTTCGACCACGGCCGCCTCGACGGGCGGGACGTGGTGGTGGCCGAGGCGGGCATCGGCAAGGTCAACACGGCCGTGGTCGCAACGCTCCTCGCGGCGCGCTTTTCCGCCGATCTGCTCGTGTTCAGCGGGGTCGCGGGCGGGCTCGACCCGGATCTCATGATCGGCGACCTCGTGATCGCCACCAGGGCGGTCCAGCACGATGCCGGCGTGATCGAGGACGGGCGCCTCCTGCCCTACCAGGCGGGCCACGTGCCGTTCTTCAATCCGGCGGATCGCCTGGGCTACGACGCCGATCCCGCGCTGCTCACGCGCGTGCGCGCGCGCCTGGAAGGCGTGGAGCTGCCACCCCTATCGCGCGAGGCGGGCGGCGCCGGGCGGCCGCCCAGGCTGGTCTACGGCACGATCCTCGCGGGCGATCAGTTCATCCATTGCGAGGCGACGCGCGCGCGGCTGCACCGCGAGTTCGAGGCCCGGGCGGTCGCCATGGAGGGCGCCGCCATGGCCCAGGTCGCCGAGCGCATGGGCATCTCCTGGCTCGAGATCCGCGCGCTCTCCGACCTCGCGGGCCGGGATTCCCGCTTCGACTTCGCCGCCTTCGTCGACCAGGTCGCGGCCAGCTCGTTCACGGTGCTTCGGCGCCTGCTGCCGGTGTTCTGAGGCCGGCGGCCGCTCATGACCCGCATCCGCAACTTGGTCCGCATCGAGCGGCCGATCGAGCAGGTGTTCGAGTACGTCACGACGCCCGCGCACTGGCCGGAGTGGCACCCGGCCTCGATCAACGTGCGCGACGCCACCGATCACTCGCTCGAGGTGGACGAGCAGGTGACGGAGGA
>CAZXYL010000070.1:0-1623 GCA_964644915.1 uncultured Geminicoccaceae bacterium | reverse complement strand
CTCCTGATCCCGCCCGCCTGGGCCAAGAAGATGGCCATCCCCGACGCGCACAAGGATCTCTTCTCCTACTGCAACTGCGTCATGGAGCCGTGGGACGGCCCGGCCGCGCTGGTGGCGACCGACGGGCAGTGGGTGATCGGCGGCATGGACCGCAACGGGCTGCGGCCGATGCGCTACACCCGGACGGTCGACGGCCTGATCGTGGTCGGCTCCGAGACCGGCATGGTCCCGCTCGAGGAGGCGCGCATCGTCGAGAAGGGCCGGGTCGGCCCCGGCGAGATGATCGGTGTCGACCTGCGCGCCGGCCGCTTCTATCACGACCGCGAGCTCAAGGACCTGCTCGCCTCGGAGAAGCCCTACGGCCAGTGGGTGAAGAACATCACCTACCTCGAGCAGATGGTCGCCAAGCGCCCGTTCCGCCCGATGCAGCTCGACAAGGCGGAGCTCCGGCGGCGCCACAACCTCTACGGCATCACGGTCGAGGACCTCGAGCTGCTGCTCGCGCCCATGGTCCTGGAAGCCAAGGAGCCGGTGGGCTCCATGGGCGACGACACGCCCGCCGCCGTGCTGTCCTCGCGGTATCGCGGCCTGCACCACTTCTTCCGCCAGCAGTTCAGCCAGGTCACCAACCCGCCGATCGATCCCTTGCGGGAATACCGGGTGATGAGCCTGAAGACCCGCTACGGCAATCTCGGCAACGTCTACGATCAGGCGCCGAGCCAGACCCGGATCCTGCAGCTCGAGAGCCCGCTCCTGCTCAGTACCGAGTTCGAGGCGCTGCTCGCCTATTTCGGGCGCAAGGCGGTGACCATCGACTGCACCTTCGAGGCGGACGGCAACCGCAACGCGCTGCGCGACGCGCTGGCCCGCATCCGCACCGAGGCCGAGGACGCGGTGCGCGAGGGCTGCGAGCAGATCGTGCTCTCGGATCTGGGCAGCTCCGAGGAGCGGGCGCCGATCCCGATGATCCTGGCCGCCGGCGCCGTGCACAGCCATCTGGTGCGCGAAGGGCTGCGCAGCTTCAGCTCGATCACGGTGCGCTCGGGCGAGTGCCTGGACGTGCACTACATCGCGGTGCTGATCGGCGTCGGCGCCACCGCGATCAACCCCTACCTCGCCGAGGCGACGATCGCGGACCGCCACGCCCGCGGCCTGTTCCAGGGCTTCACGCTGGAGGAGTGCCTCACCCGCTACAAGGAGGCGGTCGATCAGGGCGTCCTCAAGATCATGTCCAAGATGGGCATCTCGATCGTCTCCAGCTACCGCGGCGGCTACAACTTCGAGGCGGTCGGCCTGTCGCGCTCGCTGTGCGCCGAGTACTTCCCCGGCCTGATCACCCGGATCTCCGGCATCGGCCTCGCCGGCATCCAGAACAAGGTGCTGACCTTGCACCGGCGCGCGTTCGACGAGGACAACCCGCCGCTCCAGATCGGCGGCCTCTACCGCTACCGCCGCGGCGGCGAGCGCCACGCGCTCGAGGGCGCGATGATCCACCAGCTGCAGCACGCGGTCACCACGGATTCCTACGCCGCGTACAAGAAATACGCAGAGATGGTGTACAGATCCGAGCCGGTGGCGGTGCGGGATCTGCTGGATTTCCGCCGCGACAAGATCGCCCCCGTG
>CAZXYL010000069.1:0-3918 GCA_964644915.1 uncultured Geminicoccaceae bacterium | reverse complement strand
CAGAGCGCCACCGGCGGGCTGCTGACCGCCGTCGTCACCTCCCTGCCCGAGCTCGTGACGTCGGTCGCGGCAGTGCGCAGGGGCGCGCTCACGCTGGCGGTCGGCGGGATCATCGGCGGCAACGCGTTCGACGTGCTGTTCCTGGCGTTTGCCGACGTCGCCTATCGGGGCGGATCGCTGTACGCGGCGATCACCCAGACCCATCTGTTCGTCGTGGCGGTCTCGATCCTCATGACCGGCGCTCTCGTCATGGGCCTGCTCAAGCGCGAGCGCCACGGCCCGGCCGGCATCGGCTTCGAAAGCGTGCTGGTCCTCGTCTTCTATGCGACCTCGGTGCTCATGATGGCATCGAGCTGAGGCCGGGCAGCGGGTTGCATCAGCCGCTGCCCCATCGCTCCGGCTGGAGTCATTCGGTGAGCTCGGTCGGGGTGAGCCCGCTCGGCGCGAACCGGACCAGGAAGCGGTCGAGCGGGTTGGGCCTGCGCCCCTCGTCCTCCGCGCGGTCCTTGCGCCGGACCGCAGCCCGCACCAGCCTCCCGCCGAGGTAGCGGATCGGCTCCGGCGGGAAGTCCGGTGCATCGGCGCCGACCAGCGGGCAGGCTGACCACTCGTCCTGCCGATCCAGGGCGAGGGAGGCCAGGATCCTGCCGCCGGTATAGCTGGGGCCGACGCCGTTGCCGACGTAACCGTGCCCATAGACGATCGCAGGCGCGCTCGCCATGCGGCCGAACATCGGCAGGCCCGTGATCGTGCGGGTCGCCGGGCCGCGCCAGGTCGAGGCGACCTTCACGTCCGCGAGGCCCGGGTAGTTGCGTAGCATGGCGGCGCGCACCTCCGCGACCCGCACGGCTGCGGTATCGTACAGGCTGCCGACGCGGCCGGCGAAGGGAAACGCGCCCCCGCCCTTGCCGTACGCGATCCGGCCGTCGATCGTGGTGCGGTAGTAGTCGACCATGGCGCGCGAATCCGAGATCGCGACGCCACTGGTCAGGCCAAGCGCCGCGAGCCGCTCCGGGATCGCCTCGGTGACGATGCCGTCGGCGCAGATCGGCAGGACCTTGCGCCGGAACTCCGGCAGCTCGTGCGCCCAGGCGTTGAGCGCCAGCACCACCCTGCCGGCCCGGATCGTGCAGTGGGGCGTGCGCACCGTGGGGCTCGGGCTGTGCTCGAGCGAGAGCATCGGCGTGCTCTCGTGGATGCGGATGCCCTGCTCGAGGCAGACCCGATGCAGGCCGCGCGCCAGCAGGGCCGGCTGCAGCGTCGCCGTGCCGGCCTCGAAGACGCCCGCGATGTGCCGCTCGGAGCCGGTGCGCTGCCTGACTTCCGCCGACGACAGCTCCTCGTAAGGGTGCAGGCCCAGGCGGTCCAGACTCTCGATCGTGCCGCGCCAGGCATCGCGCTGCGCCTCGCTGGTCGCGGTCCAGAGCCAGCCGTCCTGGCGGAAATGCGCATCGATGCCGTGCTCGGCGCAGAAGGCGCCGATCGCGCGCACCGCGTGCTCCGATTCCCGGACCAGGCGCACCGTCTCCTGGCCGCCGCAGAGCGGGAGGAGCAGCGCCACCTTGGAGGTCCAGGTCATGCAGAAGCCGCCGTTGCGCCCGGACGCGCCACCGCCGCAGATGTCGCGCTCGATAATCGTGACGTCGGCCGAGGGCTCGAGCTCCTTGATGCGCAGCGCCGTCCAAAGCCCCGTGTAGCCGCCGCCGACGATGCAGACGTCGGTGGTAAGATCGCCTGCGAGCGGCTGGGGTCGTGCCGGCTCGCTCGCCAGCGCCTCCTGCAGCCACCAGCTGCGCACGCCCCGCTGCCCGGGACGGATCGGGGCGGCCTCGACGGATGCGCTGCGCGCCTGGACCGAGCTCATGGGGTCACGAGGCGAGCGCCTGTCGGCGTTCGTGCTCCTCCAGCCGGAGCAGCGCCTGCGCGAGCCGCCGCACCGCCGGCCAGTGCTCCTCCTCGAGGTTGGCGAGCAGCGGCAGGATCGGGCCGGTCTCGGCGATGCCGCACAGGCGCACCGCCTCGTGGATGACCCGGATCGGCGAGTGCCGCTCGCGCAGCGCCTCGAGCGCACGGAAATCCTCGAGCCGGGCTCGTGCCTCGTCGAAGCGGCCGGCAGCGAGCGCATTGCGATAGGCCATGGACAGGGCCGGCGCGATGCAGACCAGTCCCGACGTGAAGCCGGCGAGGCCGTAGTCGCGCAGATGGCCGAACGCCGGGATCTCGCCGAAGCCGGAGACCACGCGCTCGGTCCCGACCTCGTCGACGATCGCCTGAAGATAAGGCTCGTCGCCCTTCGGGCGCTCCCGGCTCGCGGCGTACTTGATCATGGCGACCAAACCGTCGCGCACGAGGCTGCCGACGGTTTCGGCCGGCAGGTAGCCCTCCTTCTTGAGGTAGAGGATCACCGGCCGGCCGAACGCGCTCGCGAAGTCGCGGATGCCGCGCTCGACGCCCGCAGGGCTGGCCGGAAAGTCGAGCGGCAGGAGCATCGCGGTCGGGAAATTCAGCTCGCGCAGCACGGGAGCCTGCTCCATCAGCTTGCCGTAATCCGGCCCGGCCGACGGGATGATCCAGGCATCGCCGCCGAGGCCGGCAATAGACTCGCAAACCTCAAAGAATCGCCGGCCACCGAGGTTGTAGAAGTTCGCGTTTCCACCATATATGAGCGCGCTCACGCCGCCGCTCAGAAGGTGCCGAACCAGGCGACGGTTGGCGTCGCGGTTGAGCGAAAGATCCGGGTTCCAGGCCAGCGGCGGCACGGCGATCACCGACCTGCAAACTTCCTGCGGCACTATCGGGTTCGTCCTCATGCTGGTCGCCTGTCCGGTTGATGGGTGATGCGCGCCGCTTCGCGCCAACAAAGCACGCGGCGGCGGTACGGGGAAGATGTGGGAGACCATGACGATGCTGTACAGCGACGATCGTCCCTCGACCTTCTGTCCGGGCCCGGCCGGCTCGGCGCAGGTTTTCCATCTCGCGCGTTGCAAGTACGCGTTGCGGCTGTATGTTTTCGGTGGCCGTTAGCTCTCTGGTTGGGCGGAGCACTGGCATGAACCACGGCATCTTCAAGGATCGTGCGGAGCCCCCGGGCGGTCTTCGGGGTCAGCACTTCGGCGTCCATCTCACGATCGACGGCTACGGCGGCGATCCCGCGCGCCTGGCCGATCGCGAGTTCATCCAGGACTGGCTGGACCATTTGCCGGCCGCGATCGGCATGCACAAGATCGCCGATCCGCTGCTGGTCGAGGTCGGCGAGCTCTCGGACAAGGATCCGGGCGGGCTCTCCGGCTTCGTGCTGATCGCCGAGAGCCACATCAGCATCCACACCTTCCCGCAGCGGGGCTTCCTCTCGGCCGACGTCTACACCTGCCAGAACCGGATCGAGGTCGAGCGTGTGCTCGCGCATTTCCGCGAGGCCTTCCGGCTGGCCGAGATCGAGACGCACCTGATCCGGCGCGGCACGCAGTACCCGCGCCACAACATCTACGGGCCGCACGCGGCGGCGGAACCCGCACCGGCGCTCGCCGTCACCAGCTAGAGTAGCATCCGATGCAAGGCAGCAAAGCCGACCTGTTGAGCCGGCCGATCCGGCATATCGACATCAAGGCGCACGACAGCCGCGCGCTGGTCGAGGCGTTCAAGTCGATGTCGTTCAGCGCGCGGGAGCTCGGCCAAGCGGCCGAGCTCTACGAGCGCATGTTGCGCGACCCGGACTGCACCGTGATCCTCACCGTGGCCGGGAGCACCAGCGCTGCCGGCTGCATGCAGGTCTACGTCGACATGATCCGCCACAACATGGTGGATGTCGTGGTCGCGACCGGCGCCACCGTGGTCGACATGGACTTCTTCGAGGCGCTGGGCTTTAGGCACTACCGCGGCACGCAGTTCGCGGACGATCGCGAGCTGCGCGAGCTCTAT
>CAZXYL010000068.1:0-6152 GCA_964644915.1 uncultured Geminicoccaceae bacterium | reverse complement strand
CGTCGCGATCCAGCCGCCCAGGGTCGAGAACTCGAAGCTCTGGGGGAAGTGGCGGAGCGTCAGGCCGTGCGGGCGCAGCGCCGCCTCGAGCGCCGGCCCGGTGATCCCGGCCTGGAAGCTCGCCGCGCGGCTTTCCCGATCCACCTCGAGCAGTTGATCGAGCGATCTGAGATCGAGGCTGATCGTGCCGGCATAGCCATCGCCGACCGCAGGCTCGATCCCGCCGACCACGCTCGAGCCGCCGCCGAACGGGATCACCGCCGCCTTGGCATTCGACGCCCAATCGAGCACCGCTGCCACCTCCGCCTCCGAGCGCGGCCGAACCACGGCGTCGGGCGCAGTCTCGAAGTCATGCTCGAAGGCGCGCACGGCGTCGGGGAACGACTTGCCGTAGGTGTGCAAGAGGCGCTCGTAAGGCTCGCTGACGCATATCCTTTCGAGGGTCCCGGGTGGCGTCAGGCGAGCCCTGCGCAGCGACACCTCTTCCACCCGGGGCGGCGGCTTGCCCTCCGCGCGCTCCAGCCCGAAGCGCCCGGCATAGAAGCGGACGAGCCGCTCCTTCTCGGCGGGGTCGAGCCCCGTCCCTTCCGCACCCCAGCCCCAGAACTTCCATCGCCGCGTGGTCATGACGTTTCGGCCTTCCGATGCGAGCCCGGGCAGCCTAGTGGCCAAGTGCCGATCCCACCAACGGTCGTAACGTGCTATATTGCGTTCGGGTGCCACTGCTGGGAGTTGAAATGGCCACGCGAGTTCGGGCAGGCGCCGCAGAGCGCTACGAGGCCGATTTCTACGACTGGGCTCTGTCTCAGGCCGAAGCGCTGCGCGGCGGCCGTGCGGAGGAACTCGACCTCGAACACCTGGCGGAGGAGATCGAAGGGTTGGCTATCGCGATCCGAAGCGCGGTACGAAGCCGCACCCGCACGATCATGGAGCACCTGCTCAAGCTCGAGTACTCGCCCGCGCAGGAGCCACGCAACAGCTGGCGAGCGACCGTCCGCCGCGCTCGTGGCGATCTGCACGACGATCTCACGCCGAGCCTGCGCCGCGAACTGGAAGAGGCGCTGCCGGAGCTTTATGCCCGAACCCGGGCCGACACCGCGGCGACCCTTTGCGACTACGGCGAGAGCGAGGCTGCCGAGCGTTTGCCGGCGGCGTGCCCCTACGACTTCGAGGCCCTTCTCGGCAATTGGCTGCCGGACGAGCACGCGCGGCCCGCGTAGGCTCCTTCCTCCGGCTCATACCTTCGGCTGCCCTGGCGGCGCTGCGCCTACGGCGGGACCGGCGGCAGGACCGCGAGCAGGGCGGTGATCGTGAACATCGCGATCGCGGTCGAGACCAGGATCGCGGTGGAGGCGGTCTCGACGTTGGCCTCGTAGTGCTGCGCGAAGATGTAGACGTTCAGGCCCACGGGGCTCGCGGCGAAGATCACCCCGGCATTGACCCACAAAGGGTCGAGATCGAGCAGGTGGGCGAAGGCGATCCAGGCGAGCAGCGGGTGCAGGAACAGCTTGTTCGCGACCATGGTGGCGGCCGGGCCGATGCTGCCGGCGATGCGGCGCAGGCTCAAGGAGGCGCCGAGGGCAAAGAGCGCGGCCGGCGGTGCCGCCTGTCCCAGGAAGCTCAGTGTCTGGTCCAGGACGATCGGCAGTTCCAGGCCGGCCAGGCCGTAGAGCAGGCCCAGCATCGCCCCGGTGATGATCGGGTTGGCCAAAATCGAGCGCGCGGTCGGCCAGATCATCGCGCCGGCCCCCGCGAGCTTGCCGCCTTGGTTGGCGATCTCCAGCAGCATCGTGATCAGGCTGAAGGTCAAGACGTTGAGCGTGATGATGAGCAGCGCCGGCACGCCGCCCCGCTCGCCGTAGAGCCAGAGCAGGAGCGGCAGGGTGAGCATGACGCCGTTGGAGAACGCCGAGCCGAAGCCCTGGATCGTCATGTCGGCGAAGCGCATGCGGAAGACCAGCCCGCCGATCAGCGCACCGGAGACGAACATCAGCACCTCGGTGACGAAATAGGCGAGGATGAAGCCCCACTCGGCGACCGCGCCGATGTCGGTCCTGGCCATGAGCCGGAACAGGAGCGCCGGGATGGCGAAGTAGAAGATGAAGCTGACGAGCCCGCGGATGCCGGGCTCTTCCACAAACCGCGCCTTGCCGGCGAAGTAGCCGAGGAAGATGACCGCGAACAGCGGCACCACGGAGTTGAGGATCGCGCTCACGCGGCTATCATTCGAACGCGCTGCTTCAAGTCTGGGATCTCGGGTTCACGCGGCGGCCCGTGTCGGGAGGACGACGGCTTCTTCCGCTTTCGACCGACCTTCGTATATTCATCCGTATCTTGTATATATCCAAGAGGGCGTATGATGCCGCTGTAGATCCGGGATGAAGAGGTGCGCAGGCTCGCGGCTCGCGTCGCTCAAGGCCTCGGCGTCACGGTGACCGACGCAGTGCGGAAGGCGTTGGAACGCGAGCTGGCGGCATCGGAGCGAGAGGGAACCGTCCGCGAGCGGCGGTTGCGCGCGCTTCGCCCGCATCGACGCCCTGCCGCGACGTCGGTCCGGTGACAAGGAGATGTACGACGAGCTGAGGCTGCCGAAATAGGCCGAGGCGGAAGGCAAGCTGGCGGACGACCGGATCGAGGTGGCTCCGGTGACGAGCGCTGTTGTTCAAAGGCCAGGACTTCGCGGCGCCGGCTATCCCCTCGGCGCGTCCCGATCCGAATGCTGATAGCTCTCGAGGGTGGCGAGGCCGCCCGGCGGCGGATCGTCCTCGGTGCGCGTGCCCGGCAGGTCCGCCAGCTCCGCGAACCAGGGCACCCGGCTCTCGATCCCGTACTGCCGGGTCGGCTTGGCCCGGGCCGGCTCGTCGAGGCTGCCGGTGGTCACCGTCATCGAGGGCCGCGCCACGTAGCGAAAGGTGAGCGGGGTGCCGCAGCGGGCGCAGAAGCTGCGCTCGGCCGCCGACGAGCTGCGGAACGTGGCCGGCTCGCCCCGAGTCCAGGCGAAGTCCTCGAGCGGGACGCCGCCCGCGGCCGCCATGAACAGGTTGCCCATCGCCTTCTGGCACATCCGGCAGTGGCAGATGTCGGCCGTCGTCGGCTCCGCATACAAGGCGTAGCGCACGGTGCCGCACTGGCAGCCGCCGCTCAGCAGCGGCCTGCGGGTGTCCTCGGCCATCGCCCGGCTCCTCCCATGGTGGCGATCCGGCGCTCACTTTAGCGTGCCCACGGCTCCGCGCCAGCTGATCCTTTTTCATGGCGGCGATAAGCATACTTCATGCTAGGGCGCGGGCGACCGCGCCGGACCTCGAGCCTGGGACCTGCGACGTGTCGAGCCGACTGCCCGGTTTTCTCGCGCCGCTCCTGATGGCGCTGCTCGCCGCCTGCGCCGCCCCGGGGCCGGAAGCGTCCGGGACGGCGGCGAGCCCGCTCGCGGGCAGGGCCTTCGATGTCGGCGCGGGCGAGTTCATCGCCCCGGACCCGCTGCTCCGCAGCCTCGAGCGCGCCGACTTCGTCCTGCTCGGCGAGCGCCACGGCAACCCGGAGCATCATTGGCTGCAGGCGCATCTGGTCGGCGAGCTGCAGGCGCGCTGGGAGGATCCCGCCCCGGTCGCCTTCGAGATGATCGGCACCGATCAGCAGCTCGCGCTGACCGAGCACCTGCAGGCCGAGCCCGAGGATATCGCGGGGCTCGCGACGGTGCTGGACTGGGCCGCGAGCGGCTGGCCGGACTGGGCGCTCTATGCCCCGATCGTCCAGGCCGCAGCCGACGCGGACGCGCAGATCGTCGCGGCCAATCTGCCGCGTGCCGAGGTGCGCGCTGTGTTCGATCGGGGCCCCGCCGAGCTCGACCAGGCGCTCCTGCGCCGGACCGGCCTCGAGCGGCCGTTGCCGGAGCCGCTCGCAGCGGATCTCCGCGACGAGCTGCAGCGGGCACATTGCGGCGAGACCCCGCCCGAGATGGTGGAGGGGATGTTCCGGGTGCAGCGCACGCGCGATGCGATCATGGCCGACCGGCTGGCAGCGCTCGCCGGTGCCGGCCACGGCATCCTCATCGCCGGTGCCGGGCACGTGCGCACCGACCGTGGCGTGCCCTGGTACCTGCAGCGGCTGCGCCCCGGCGCCCGCATCGCCAGCCTCGCCTTCGTCGAGGTCGAGGGGACCACCACCGAGCCGCCCGATGATCTGCCTTACGACTATCTCTGGTTCACCCCGCCCGCCGGGCGCGACGACCCCTGCGCCGGCACCGCCGCCGGCCGCAACGGCTGAGTCGAGAGCCGCTCCCGGACCCCCGGCGATGGCGGTTTCGCGAAACGGCGCGCCCGCTTAAGATGGCGCGTGGCCGGGCGGCGCCTCCACGCGGGGCGAGCGCACCCGGCCCCGATCGGTCAGGGAGGGATCGCGTCATGGCGCCCGATCGTTCACCGGCTTACGGCCTCGCCCGTCACACCATGGCCTATGTGCTCGCTGGCGGGCGCGGCTCGCGCCTCAAGCAGCTCACCGACAAGCGGGCCAAGCCCGCCGTGTTCTTCGGCGGCAACACCCGGATCATCGACTTCGCGCTCTCCAACGCCATCAACTCCGGCATCCGCCGCATCGGCGTCGCGACCCAGTACAAGGCGCACAGCCTGATCCGCCATCTCCAGCGCGGCTGGAATTTCCTGCGCGCCGAGCGCAACGAGAGCTTCGACATCCTGCCCGCCTCGCAGCGCGTCTCGGAGCAGCAGTGGTACCTGGGCACCGCCGATGCCGTGTACCAGAACATCGACATCATCAGGAGCCTGCGCCCCGATCACATCCTGATCCTCGCGGGCGACCACGTGTACAAGATGGACTACGAGCTGATGCTCGCGGAGCACGTCGAGACCGGCGCCGACGTCACCGTGGGCTGCATCGAGGTGCCCCGCCTCGAGGCCTCCGCCTTCGGCGTCATGCACGTGGACGAGCAGGACCGCGTCGTCGATTTCCTCGAGAAGCCCAAGGACCCGCCGTCGATTCCCGGCCGGCCCGAGGTGGCGCTCGCCAGCATGGGCATCTACGTGTTCGCGACCGAGTTCCTGTTCGATCAGCTGCGGCGCGATGCCGAGGATCCGGATTCGGCGCACGACTTCGGCGGCAACATCATTCCCTGGCTGGTGCCGCGCGCCAAGGTGATGGCGCACCGCTTCACCAGAAGCTGCGTCAGGAGCGTCGGCGAGCCGGAAGCCTATTGGCGCGACGTCGGCACGGTGGATGCCTACTGGGAAGCTAACATCGATCTCACGCGGGTGACGCCGTCGCTCAACCTGTACGACCGCGACTGGCCGATCTGGACCTATTCCGAGAACTGGCCGCCGGCCAAGTTCGTGTTCGACGACGAGGGCCGGCGCGGGGTCGCGATCGACAGCATGGTCTCGAACGGCTGCATCCTCGCCGGCGGCGCGGTGCGCCGCTCGCTCCTGTTCACCGGCGTGTGGGCGCACTCGCACAGCGAGATCGAGGAGGGCGTGGTGCTGCCCGATGTCGACGTCGGCCGCCGCGCCCGCCTCAAGCGCGTGGTCATCGACCGCGGCGTGCACATCCCCGAGGGCCTGGTGGTCGGCGAGGACGCGGAGGACGACGCCCGGCGCTTTTACCGCACCGAAGCGGGCATCACCCTGATCACCAAGCCGATGATCGAGGCGCTCGAGGACTGAGCGTAGACCTCTTTTCGCGCAAAGAGTTTCGGCGGGATGTCGATCCCGCCGACGCTCGTTCGTCCTATGAGCAGGGAGGCCGGTGTGGGCTCCCGTGGATCAGAGGAGACAAGACGATGCGCGTGATGGTTCTGGTGAAGGCGACGGAGGACAGCGAAGCGGGCATCATGCCCTCGACCGAGCTCCTCGAGGCCATGGGCAAGTACAACGAGGAGCTGGCGGGCGCCGGCATCCTTCTGGCCGGCGAGGGTCTGCATCCTTCAGTGAAGGGCAAGCGCGTGGCCTTCGACGGCCCGAGCCGCACCGTCATCGACGGGCCCTTCGCCGAGACCGGCGAGCTGGTCGCCGGCTTCTGGCTGTGGCAGGTCAAGGACATGGCCGAGGCGGTCGAGTGGGTGAAGCGCTGCCCCAATCCGATGCTCGGCCCGAGCGAGATCGAGATCCGCCCGGTGTTCGAGGCTGCCGACTTCGGCGACGCCCTGA
>CAZXYL010000067.1:0-7186 GCA_964644915.1 uncultured Geminicoccaceae bacterium | reverse complement strand
GCGCAGCGAGCGTCGGATGCAGGCGATCTCGTCTGCCGACTTGATCGCGCGCGCCCGCTCCACCGGGTCCTGCGCGTCCGACAGATCGAACCCCTGCGCGGCCAGCGCTGCGGCCGCGGCCCAGTTCACGCGCTCGATCGCGAGCCTGCGATTGCCGCCGCCATGCGCGCGGGCGAGATCTCCGATCTCCGCCGCCCAGCGCTTTGCCGCAACATCCACCTGCGGCCCGGAGGCCGCGAAGGAGACGGTGATCGCCGGCCGGATCTCGTCGATGGTCCCGAGCCCGCGGGCGAGGTGGTGGCAGCCCGTGAACTCGAACAGGACCACCGGCCCCTCGGCCGCCACGAACAGGTAGCGTGCCGGGTTGCGCCGGTGGAACACCTCCATGTTGCGGGCACCCGTGGCGAAGCGGATGTTGACCGGGTCGACGAGGAGGCAGGCGGCGAGATCGCGCCCGATCAGTTCCACCCGCAGCCGCTCCAGGCGCGCCCGCCGCAGCCGCGGGAGATCGATGCCGTCGGTCTCCAACGGATCAGCCCGCCTGCGGGCGCGCCCGCGCGCAGATCGCCGCCAGATCGAGGCCTGGGGGCAGGGTGCCGAGCTGGCGGCCGCCATCATCGGCGAGCCGCCCGGTGCAGAAGGCGTCGGCGACGGCCGGCGGCGCGTGCCGGATCAGAAGCGCGGCCTGCAGGGCCTGCGCCAGACGCTCGACCAGGCGTCGGGCGCGCAGCTCGACCTCCGTGGGGTCACGCAGCTCCGGCTCGAGCCGCCCGCAGAAGGCGTCGTAGCGCGCATCGCCGCCGCGCGCCGCGGCGAGCTCGGTCACGACCGCGTGCAGCGCCTCCGGCTCGCGCCCGAGCGCCCGCAGCACGTCCAGGCAGATGACGTTGCCCGAGCCCTCCCAGATCGAGTTCACCGGTGCCTCCCGGTAGAGCCGCGGCATCACGCAATCCTCGACATAGCCGTTGCCGCCCAGGCACTCGAGCGCTTCCGCGATCACCTGCGGCGCCCGCCTGCAGACCCAGTACTTCGCGACCGCGGTCGCGATGCGGGCGAACTGTCGCGCGGCCGGATCGGCCTCCGCCTCGTCGAACGCGCGCGCAAGGCGCAGCACCAGCGCCGTGGCCGCCTCCGCGTCCAGCGCGAGGTCGGCCAGGACGTTCCGCATCAGCGGCTGATCGATCAGCTTCTTCTGAAAGGCCGTGCGGTGCGCGGCATGGTGCAGCGCCTGGGCCGTCGCCTGGCGCATCAGCCCCGCGGAGCCGATCGCGCAGTCGAGCCGGGTGTGGTGGACCATCTGGATGATGGTGCGCACGCCCTGGCCTTCCTCGCCGATCAGCCAGGCGAAGGCACCTGCGTACTCGACCTCGGCCGAGGCGTTCGAGCGGTTGCCGAGCTTGTCCTTGAGCCGCTGGATGTGGAAGGCGTTGCGCGCGCCGTCGGGGCGAAACCGCGGCAGGAGGAAGCAGGAGAGCCCCGCCTCGGTCCGGGCCAGCGTCAGGAACGCGTCCGACATCGGCGCCGAGCAGAACCACTTGTGGCCGGTCAGCTCGAAGCCGCCATCGCCCATCGCGCGGGCGCTGGTCGTGTTGGCGCGCACGTCCGAGCCGCCCTGCTTCTCGGTCATGGCCATGCCGATCAGGGCCCCGCGCTTGTGCTCGACCGGCCGCGGGTCGGGGTCGTACGCGTCCGAGAGCACCTTGGGCAGCCACCCCGCGGCGACCGGCGCCTCGCGCAGGACCGGGACCGCGGCGAAGGTCATCGCCATCGGGCAGCAGACGCCACTCTCGACCTGGTTCAGCATGAACGCCTTCGCGGCCCGGACCACCTGTGCGCCCGGCCCGGGCTCCGCCCAGGGCAGGTTGTGCACGCGCGCCCCGATCGCGAGCCGCATCAGCTCGTGCCAAGCCGGGTGGAATTCGACCTCGTCGATGCGGTGGCCGAAGCGGTCGTGGCTGCGCAGCTCGGGCGGATGGCGGTTCGCCTCCGCGCCCAGGCGAAGCGTCGCCGTGCGTCCGAGACAACGACCGAACTCGCCCAGGCGCGCCCGCGCGGAGCCACCGCCTTCCCGCTCGACCGCCTCGACCAGCGCCAGATCGCTCGCGAACAGGTCGTAGTCCTCGAGCGGCGGTGGCTGGTTCAGGACCTCGTGCGTGGCATGAGCGGTCATCGCGGAGGCTCCGAGGACGAGACCCGGGGCCAAGCCTAGCACCCCGCGATGAAATAAGCCTCAAGCGGACGAGCTGCCGACGGTGGGGGCGGCATCGCGTGCGCGCCGCGCCTGCAGGCCGGGAAAGAGATGCGGCAGGGCCTCGATCTGACGCCAGCCTTCCCCTTGGGCGACCCGCTCCACCCGGATGCGATCGAAGTAGTCGTCGAGCACAGCGTCCCGCTCCATGGCGAGCGGCGGCGAGCAGTAGTCCTCCTCTTCCCAGATCGCCTCGCCGCCCGGCTCGACCCGCGCGCCGCGCAGGCTCGAGGTCAGGGCCTGCCCGAACGGCTCGAGATGGCTGAAGGCGTCGGCGTCGAGCTGACTCGCGAGCTTCGCGATCTTATGGGGCTTGGGGGTCGCATGAACCAGGTAGTGAGCCATGGGCCAACTCCTCTCCGCGCCGGCATGACCGCGCTAAGAAGTCCTTCAGCCGCCGCCCGGGGTCAAGACCTACCAGTCGCTTGCGGGCAGGCGCATTTATCTCGGCCGCCCGGGCCGGATTTCAAGCGGCTGGCCGGTTCGCGCTAAAGGTGTGAAATGGTTCACAGCATTCATCCGTAAATGCTAAGATCCTCGTCGCCGCGCCACCAGGGACCTGTGACCGGGTCCGGTGTGGCGATGGCACAGGAGGACGACAATGGCGAGACAGGACGCGAGCGAGGGTGGCGGGGGCGAGCGCTACTACTACGCCGACGGCGAGAAGGTGCCGCTGGTGCGCTCGACCAGGTTCGTGGCGGTGCGGGCGGAGGGCGAGGCGGCACGGGCCGGCGCCATCGCAAGGGCGCACAGTGCGCTCGCCGGCGTGGCCGAGCCCCGCAGAGTGTTCGACCTGCCCCAGTATGGCCTGGCCGTGATCGCGGTCAACGGGGAGACGGGCGGCCCGGCCTCCGGCGATGTCATGCGTGCGCTCTCCGGGCAGTCCGGGATCGCGCCCGGGCCGGCAGTGTACCAGATCCCGGGTGCCGAGGGCGAGGAGGCGCTGGTCGCGGTCGACGAGATCCTGGTGAAGTTCCGCCACGACGTGCCGGGGGACGCCCGCAAGCGCCTGCTCGAGCGCCACAAGCTGGAGGTCAAGCAGCGCGACTACCCGGAGCCTGACGCCTATCTGGTGACCCTCAAGGGGGACCAGGACCCGGTCGCCTTGGCCAACGCTTTGCATGGCAACGACGCGATCGAGTACGCCGAGCCGCACTTCGCCGTGCTCACGCCGCGGCTCCAGGAGGTCGAGCCGCTCGGAAATGGCGGTCCGTCGATGGTCCCGCCTCCCGGGCCCGGTCTGCAGGAAGCGCCTGCGCCGCAGCCGCCGTTGGCGGGTGTGGAGGTCGAGCTCGCGGCGCCTGCAGTGCCCGCGACCGATCCCAACTTCTCGAGCCAGTGGGGCCTGCAGAAGATCCGCGCACCCGAGGCCTGGGACATTTCCATGGGCAGCCCCTCGATCTCGGTCGCGATCATCGACGAGGGCAACGACCTCACGCATGAGGACATCGACCACAAGCTGCCTGGCTACGACGCCTACGATGGCGACGACAACCCGACGCCGCAGCCCCAGGACGGCCACGGCACGGCCTGCGCCGGGATCTCGGCCGCCCGCGCCAACAACGGCAAGGGCGGCGCCGGCGTGGCGCCGCGGTGCAAGATCCTGCCCGTGCGCATCGCCCGCGGCATCGGTGGGGGCTTCTGGGACACCAGCTCGGCCAAGGTCGCGGACGGCATCCGCAAGGCGGTCGACCGCGGCGCCGACGTGCTCTCCAACTCCTACAGCGTGGCGCCGAGCACGGCCGTCACCAACGCCTTCACCTATGCCCGGACCAACGGCCGCGGCGGCAAGGGGTGCGCGATCGCCGCGGCAACCGGCAACGGCGACATACGCGGCGTCATCTATCCGGCCAGGCTGTCACCCAGCATTCCCGGCTTCATGGCCGTGGGCGCCAGCAACCAATGGGACCAGCGCAAGAGCAAGACGAGCCTGGACGGTGAGAACTGGTGGGGCTCGAACTTCGGCCCCGAGGTCGATGTGGTGGCGCCGGGCGTGCAGATCTTCACCACCGACATCATGGGCAGCGGCGGCTATTCCGGCGGCAACTACGTGCCGAACTTCAACGGCACCTCGTCCGCCACGCCGCACGTGGCCGGGCTGATGGCCCTGATCCTCTCGGTCGACCCCGACCTGCGCTCGTGGGAGGTCGAGGAGATCATCAAGCTCACGGCGCGCGATCTCGGCACCGCCGGCCGCGACGAGCACTTCGGCTTCGGCCGCATCGACTGCCGGCGCGCGCTCGAGGCCGTCTCGCGGATCTGGTACTAGATCAGCGTGCGGCCGGTGTTCATCGGCAGCGGTCGGGAGTGCTTCATGCGCCTGAGCGTGCGCATGTACAACCCGGGCATCAACTCGGTGCGCCTGGATGCGTTGACCATCACCTCCCACACCCCGGACTGGAGCGCCGAGATCGACCGCCTCGAGTATCGGCCGAACCCGGGCGGGGTGATGCGCCCGCGCTCGAGCGATGACGTCCGCCTCAACAACGTGCTGTTGCGGGCGAACGGCAACCAGAGCAGCTACAGCTACCGCTGGAACCTGGGCTGGTCGTACACTTACTGGCGGCCGAGCGCGCCGAATCTGCCGCTCGATGCGGCCCAGCCTACGGTGGATACCCAGGCGCGGACGGCACGCGGCGTCGGCGCGCGCGGGAGTTCCGAGGGCGGCACCCGCACGATCGCACAGGCCGGTCCCGGCGTGCGAAGCGTTGCGCTCGGCAACGGTGTCGATCGAGAAGCCGGCGACATGGTCACCGTCGACCGTGAGAGCCGCGCGATCACCATCGTGATCCGCTGACCTGCCGGCGAGGGGCCGGGCCGAGCGCCCGGCCCCGTTCAGGCAATCAGAACTTCTCGACCCAGGGGCGAAGGTCCAGCTCGTGTGTCCAGGCGCTGCGCGGCTGGACGTGCAGCTGGTAATACGTCTCGGCGATCGCTTCCGGCTTCAGCAGCGAATCCGGCCCGCGCTCCGCCTCCAGGTGGGCATAGCGCTCCGAGAAGATCTGGCCGTCGATGATCACGTGCCCGACGTGGACGCCCTTGGGCCCGAGCTCGCGCGCCATGCTCTGGGCGAGCGCGCGCAGCCCGAACTTTGGCACCGCGAGGTTGGCGAACCGTGCGGAGCCGCGCAGGGAGGCCGTGGCGCCGGTGAACAGGATCGTGCCGCGGCCGGCCTGGACCATGCGCCGTGCGGCGGCCTGGCCGACCAGGAAGCCGGCGAGGCAGCCGATCCTCCAGCAGCGCTCCAAGTCGGCAGGCTCGATCTCGAGGATGCTGCCCGGCTCGAACGCGCCCGCGTTGAACACCGCCACGCCGGGGCTGCCGAGCTCGGCATCGACCTGCTCGAACAGCCGCTCGACCTCGCTCTTCTGCGTGGCATCGCAGGCATAGGCGCGCGCGCCCTCGAGCGGCGTCTCTCCCAGCAGCGCGTCGAGCCGGTCCCGGCGCCGGGCGGCCATGGCCACCCGCATGCCGGCGGCCGCGAACCGCTTGCAGAGCGCGAAGCCGAGCCCCGGCCCCACGCCCACGACGACTGCGGTCTCCTGGCTCATGGCCGCGCTCCCCCCTGCTGCACGCGAAGCTCAGAGATAGACGATCGCGCGGCCATGGCAACGGTCAGCGGCGCAAGCTGCGAGATCAGGCGCTCCGCTCCAGCGGCACGCCCTCGTAGATCGCATCCAGGGCAAGGTCGATGCCGGGCGGATCGAGCCGCAGCGGATCCAAGGAGGCGATGCTGGTCAGGAAGACGCCGCCTTCCTGGCGGCGATGGTGCACGATCCGCCGCTCGTCCTGCTGGATCACCAAGTAGTGCTCCAGGCCCGGCACCAGCAGATACAAGGCGAGCTTGCGGCCCAGGTCGTCCTTCTCGCTCCCGGGCGAGAGGATCTCGACGACGATCATCGGCTGGTCCACGCGCGGCGTGGCGAAGTCGAGAGCTTCGCAGGTGACGACGACATCGGGGATCAGCGACGAATTCTCGACCTCGACGATCGCGCCGTCGACGAGGACGTGACAGCCGCGTCCCCGAAGCGCGTTTCGCAGCTCCCCGGCCACGTTCCCCTTGATCAGGGTGTGCGCCTTCGAGCCGGGTGCCATCAGCCGCGGCACGCCTTGGATGAACTCCCAGACGTCCGGCTGCTGCTCGTGCCAGGCGCGGAACTCGTCGAGGGTCTTGGGCCAGTCCGGCTGCAGCTGCCTCATTCGCTCTCTCCGCAGGCGCATGTTCAATATAGGGGCGCCGATCGTCCTGGTCAGCTCAGGAGCGACGGCTCGTAGGCGAACAGGGCAGCCGTGCCGCCGGCGTGCAGGAACACGACGTTCTGCTCGGGACGGAAATATCCTCGGCGGCAGAGATCGATCAGGCCGGCCATGCCTTTGCCGGAATAGACCGGGTCGAGCAAAATGCCCTCGAGCTCCGCCGTGAGCCGGATCGCCTCCAGCGTGCTCGCGGCCGGGATGCCATAGCCCTCGCCCACGTAGTCGCAGTTCGCCACCACCGCCTCGCGCGCGATCCCGCCCGTGATACCGAGGAGCTCGGCGGTGGCGGACGCCAGCTGGTGCACCGTCGCCTCCTGGCGCGGCCTGGGATTGCGCACGCCGATCCCGAGCACCGGGATGCCGCTGTTCGCGCCCTCGAGCCCCGTGACCAGGCCCGCCTGTGTCCCGGAGCTGCCCGTGGCGTGCACCACGCCATCGATGCGCAGACCGGCATCGTTCGCCTGCTGAAGCAGCTCGAGGGCCGCGTCGACGTAGCCGAGCGCGCCGATCGGGTTCGAGCCGCCGCCCGGGATCAGGTACGGCGTGGCGCCTCTCGCCTCGACCTCCCCGGCGACCTCGCCGCAGGCGGCGTCCATATCGGCGGCCGACGGGACGAAGCGCAGCTTGGCCTCGAACAGCCGGTCGAGCAGCACGTTGCCCGAACTCTCATAGGCCGGATCG
>CAZXYL010000066.1:0-1719 GCA_964644915.1 uncultured Geminicoccaceae bacterium | reverse complement strand
GTGCGGTCCTGGCGGGTCGAGCAGCCGGCCGAGCTGGAGCCGGCGCTCCGCCAGGCGCTCGCGACCGAGGGCCCGAGTCTGGTCGACGTGGTGACGCAGCCGCTCCAGGACGCGCGTGCGCCGGTCTCCGAATGGGTCGCCTGATGAGCGAGACCGCCCGGATCGCGCGCGGCGGGAAGGCGGTCTTCGGGGCGCGCCTCGGCATCCTCATGCTCGACGCGCGCTTCCCGCGCCTCCCGGGCGACGTCGGCCACGCCCTCACCTGGCCGTTCCCGGTCCTCTACAAGGTGGTGCGGGGCGCCACGCCGTTGCGCGTCGTGACCCAACGGGCCGAGGGCCTGCTGGAGCCGTTCCTCCAGGCGGCTGCGGAGCTGGTCGCGACCGGGGCCGACGGCATCACCACCAATTGCGGCTTTCTGTCCCTGTTCCAGGCCGAGCTGGCCGCGCACTGCGGCGTGCCGGTCGCGACCTCTTCCCTGATGCAGGCGCCGTTCATCGAGCGCCTCCTGCCGCCGGGCCGGCGCGTCGGCATCCTCACGATCTCGGCCGAGGCGCTTACGCCGGAGCATCTGCAGGCCGCGGGCGTTTCGCCAGACACACCGGTGGTCGGCACCGAGCGCGGGCGCGAGTTCTGCCGGGTGATCCTGGGCAACGAGGAAAGGTTGGACGTGGCCGCCGCCGAGAAGGACATCCTGGACGCGGGCGAGGAGCTGATCGGCCGGCATCCGGACGTCGGCGCGGTGCTGCTCGAGTGCACCAACATGTGCCCCTACGCGCGGGCCCTTCAGGAGCAGCTGCGCCTGCCGGTCTTCGACATGGTGAGCTTCGTGCGCTGGTTCCACGCCGGGCTGGCACCGCACGACTTCGGGCGCTGACCATGGCGACGAGCACGGGGGCCGCGATCGCGCCGCGTCAGGACGTCAAGGTCATGGGCCTGGTCGGCGTCGGGCACTTCTTCAGCCACTTCTACATCCTGGCGCTGCCGCCGCTGTTCCCGCTGCTCAGAGGCGAGCTCGGCGTCTCCTACACCGCACTCGGCTTCGCGCTCGCCGTGCTCAACGTGACCACGGCGCTCACCCAGGCGCCCTGCGGCTTTCTGGTCGATCGCTTCGGGGCGCGCTGGATCCTGATCTCGGGGCTCGCCCTCTTCGCGCTCGCCACCGGCCTGGTCGGGGTATTCCCCACCTACCCGGCGCTGATCGTGCTCATGGCGCTCGCAGGCCTCGGCAACAGCGTCTTCCATCCGGCCGACTACGCGATCCTGTCCGCCTCGGTGAAGCCCGAGCGCATGGGCCGCGCGTTCTCGATCCACACCTTCGGCGGCTACTTCGGCTTCGCCGCAGCACCGATCACGGTCGTGTTCCTGACCGAGCTGCTCAATTGGCGCCTCGCGCTGATGATCTGCGGCGGGCTCGGGCTCGTGGTCGCCCTGATCCTGCTGCTCAACAGCGCAGCACTTCAGGACGACAGCACCGGCTCGCGGGCGGCTCGTCGCGAGCAGAAGGGCAGGGCCGGCGCCGACGTCCGGCTGCTCCTGAGCACGCCGGTGGTGATGGCGCTGCTCTTCTTCATCATGCTGGCGCTCGCGCACGGGGGCATCACCAGCTTCGGCGTGTCCTCGATCGAGGCGCTCTACCGCGTGGCTCTGGTCGAGGCCAACGTGCCGATCACGACCTACCTCTTCACCAGCGCCGTGGGCGTGCTCGCCGGCGGCTGGGT
>CAZXYL010000065.1:0-3306 GCA_964644915.1 uncultured Geminicoccaceae bacterium | reverse complement strand
GCATTGTATGCCCACCTCGTGCCGCTCGGGCCGGGACCACCGCATCGACCGCGCGGCCCACGCGCACGGCGCCTGGTGCCAAGGCTCACGTGGTACGCACGCGACTTGTGCCTCGACACGCTCGGTCAGCCAGCACTGCTCGGCCGAGTGCGGGGCTAGGCTCTCCGACCGATGCAAGAACCAATCCTTCCAGGCGCTCACTCAGTTCACCCATCCCCCGGCCAAGCCGAATTGTACAAAGGCGAACTCGACCAATGCAACCGGGTTGATACGACGTCAAAGAAGTTAACGAGATCACGCCGAATTGTCGATAGCACGTTGAGTTGACAGGAACCCGACCGATTTGCCGAAACACATATGTGCCAATCGGCGGTAGGGTGTACTGTATGTGCTTGACTCTTTGGATTGCGTCCGATGTCACGAGGCGGACCCCGCCCGCTGCTGGCCTGCCTTATCGGGCTCGCACGCGATTCGTTCATTGCCTTAGAAATCGCATGCAGCGCGCCTGCCCGCCGCCCGCGCCGATGAACCCGGCGGAGGTGCCGGGAAGCCGTCGGCCGCTCCGGCCCGTGCCCCTGCTCCCACGGGATCACTTTCGGACCGGTCTGTTAGCCATCTGTTAAGGTTCACCCTCCATACTCGCCCGTGGCTTGGATTTGATGTCGGTCCTCTCCGTCTGGAACGGGTCCGGCGACAGCCGAGCCGATGTCCTCCCTGACGTTGTGATGCCTCCCTGTTGCACTGGCCGCCGGTCCGCCGGCGGCCTTTTTTTGGCACCGCCGCAAGGTCTCTGACCCCGACCCGGACGGGCGGCATCCAACAGATGGCCACCGGCGGAAGCGGGTGCTGGCGGGAACGTGCTATTGGCTCGCCCAGATGATGCGGCCGAGCCAGGCGATCTCGTTCACCGCATGCACGTGCTCCTCGCCGTCCGCTGCGAAGGGCGCCAGGGTGATACGCTGGGCCGTGCGGCGCAGCAGCACCCCGCCCTGCACCGGCCCGGCCAGGTGCTTCACGATCACGCGGTCGCGCCGGCGGATGTTCGCGGTGGGCGAGACGATCAGCAGATCTCCATCCCGGTAGAGCGGGGTCATCGCGTCGCCGCGGACCTCCACGGCGTAAGCGTGGCCATCATCGAGGCTCGGGAACTCGATCTCATCCCACTGATCGCCGATCGGAAAACCCGCCTCGTCGAACAGCGCGTCTCGCTGAAGCTGATCGAAAGCCACACAGCGGACGCGCTGCCCCACAGGTTGCGCCCCGTTGATCGACTGATCCGCCATCATGGCGACGAAGCTCGCAAACGGCGTCTGCGTGGCATCCAGGATCTTGGCCAGGCTTTCCGTGCTCGGCCAGCGCGGCTTGGCCTGCTTCGTGATCCGCTTGCTCGGGTTGAAGGCGGTGGGATCCAGCCCGGCCCGACGGGCGAGGCCCGAGGCCGTGAGACCGTGGTGTGCGGCCAGTCGGTCGATTCCCCGCCATACCTCTGCGTGCGTAAACATAGGAATCGACTTCAATTCGCGCCCATAACCCTCGGTCTTCGTAGGAACAGTATCATAGCCATCTCCGCGGTTGTCACTAGGAACATGGTCTTATAGATTGACAAATCGCCGCATTTAGGGCATTTCTCTATGAACGTCAACCTATATGCCATGCAGACCGATGTCGCCATGACCGCCAGATCCAGCGAGGCCGGGCGAGCCGCCATCGTGGTCTTCGTGGACCGGGTGGCCTGCTGGTGGTTGCGGCCGCTCAAGCCGGGATTCCGACACTGCTTCGCCGTGCTCGACCGTCCCCAGGGCTGGCTCCTGTGCGATCCGCTCAAGGACCGGATCGAACTCGGCGTCCTGGACGTGCCGGCCTCCTTCGATCTGCCCCGCTTCTATGCCGAACAGGGCCATCGGGTCCTCCTCGGTCGGACGCCAGCCGATCGTCCTGGCCGGATACCGCTCGGCATCGCGCCGCTGACTTGCGTCGTCGTGGTCAAGCGACTGCTCGGCGTCCGCGCCCCCTGGGTGCATACGCCCTGGCAACTCTTCCGCCATCTCACGCGCGCGGGAGCGCCGCGGTGGGATCGAGCGGATTCCCCTTGACATGAACGGAATATAGGAATATTATCCTCACCATCGGCGGCGGCCCTCTTCCGTCGCTTCGAGCCGGGATGCCGGCTGCGCCTTCCAAGACCACCCCCGGAGGAGTTGATGGAAGAGCTCTCGCTCGAGGCCGTCTGGTCGCGGTATCGACAGGCCAGAAAGCGGCGCCGCTGCTGGGAAAGCCTCTGGCGGGAGTGCTACACTTATGGGCTGCCCCAGCGCGGAGCCGGTTTCGGTCTCGAGTTCGGGCCGGGCCGGAATCCGGCCGAGCGGCTCTTCGACGGCACGGCGCTCGATGCCGTCGACCAGCTCGCCGCGAGCCTGCTGGCCGAGCTCACGCCGCCCTGGTCGCAGTGGTTCGGGCTGGTCCCGGGCCGCGCGATCGGGCCACTGGAGCGCGGCGTCTTCGCCGACAGTCTGGACGGCGTGACCCAGACCGTGCAGGCGCATTTCGATCGCTCCAATTTCGCGGTCGAGATCCATCAGGCCTTCCTCGATCTGGTGACGATCGGCAACGCCACGCTCCTGCTCGAAGAGGCGCCGGTGGGCGGCCTGAGCGCGCTCCGGTTCACCGCCGTGCCGATGGCCGAGATGGCCTTCGAGGCCGGTCCGGAAGGGCAGATCACCGGGCATTTCCGGCAATCGGCGCTGTCCCTGCGGGCACTGCAGGCGCGCTTTCCCGCGGTGGCGCTGCCCGACGCGATCGTGCAGCAGTGCCAGGACGAGGAGCGGCTTTTGCGCGTCGTCGAGGCCGTGCTGCCGGCGCAGAAACGCTTCACCTACACCGCACTTCTGGAGCAGGACGCCGCACCCCCCGTTCTGCTGGCCAGCGGCCTCTTCGAAACGTCGCCTTTCATCAGCTTCCGCTGGTTGAAGGGCGCGGCGGAGGTCTATGGCCGCTCGCCACTGATGAGCGCGCTGCCCGACATCAAGACCCTGAACAAGGTGGTCGAGCTGGTGCTCAAGAACGCCTCGATCGCGGTCACCGGGATCTGGCAGGCGGACGACGACGGCGTGCTCAACCCCGCCAACATCCGCCTGGTGCCCGGGAGCATCATCCCCACGGCCGTAGGCTCGGCGGGCCTCACGCCCCTGCAGGCGCCCGGCCGCTTCGACGTCTCCAACCTGATGCTGGACGAGCTGCGCGCGCGCATCCGCCGCATTCTGCTGGTGGACCGCCTGGGCCCGGTCGCCGGCGCGCGCATGACCGCGA
>CAZXYL010000064.1:0-1728 GCA_964644915.1 uncultured Geminicoccaceae bacterium | reverse complement strand
ATCGAGCCGGTGATCACGTCGTCGAGGCCGTCGGCGATCGTGCCGCGCAAGAAGCGGCTCTGCTCCTTGAGGTCCTCGTTCCTCGAACGGGCAATGGTCATGTCTGCCTCCCGGAGGCGAATGTCGGTGGTTCAATACACGTCGCGCTGATAGCGGCCCTGGCGCTTGAGCTCGGCGGTGTAGGCCGTCGTCTGCTCCTCGGAGCGCCCACCCGCCTCGGCCACGATCCGCCGCAGCGTCGCGTCGACGTCCTTGGCCATGCGCTTCTCGTCGCCGCAGACGTAGAGGTGCGCGCCGTCCTCGAGCCAGGCGAAGAGGTCCCGGCGGCGCTCCCACATGCGATGCTGGACGTAGACCTTCTCCGGCTGGTCGCGCGAGAACGCGAGATCGATCCGGGTGAGCACGCCCTCGGCTTTGAGCTCCTGCCAGTCAAGCTGGTAGAGGAAGTCGTGCGTGTAGCGGCGATCGCCGAAAAGCAGCCAGTTGCGGCCGGCAGCACCGGTGGCCTGACGCTGCTGCAGGAAGGCGCGATACGGCGCGACGCCGGTGCCCGGCCCGACCATGATCACCGGCCGGTCGGGATCGGCGGGCAGCTGGAAGTACTTGTTGGCCTTGGCGTAGACTTTGAGCCGGTCGCCGGCCTTGAGCCGGTCGGCCACGAAGGTGGTGGCCACGCCCTTGCGCGCGCGGCCCCGACTCTCGTAGCGCACCACGCCGAGCAGCAGGTGCGCCTCCTCCGGGTGCATCTTCAGGCTCGATGCGACCGAATAGAGGCGCGGCGGCAGCTTCCTCAGGATCGAGGCGAGCTGCTCGGGCGTGAGCGCGTGCGGGTAGTCCTCGAGCAGGTCAAGGATCTGGCGCCCGTGCAGGTACGCCGGCAGCCCCTCGCTCGCGGCCAGCGCCTGCAGGGCCGCATCCTCCGTGAGGCGTGCGTAGGCCTCGACCACCGGACGGGTGAGGAACGTGATGTCGAGATCGGAGGTCAGCGCCGCTGCGATCGTGCCCTCGCCGTAGCGGGCATCGCCGTCGACCCGTGTGGCGGCGAGGACCGCCTCGACCAGGGCCGGATCGTTCTCCGCGAGAATCCCGAGGCTGTCGCCCGGCTCGAACGCGAGCCCGGAGCCTGCGAGCGCGAGCTCGAGATGGAGGGTCTCCTTCTCCGAGCGGCTGCTGTTGAGATTGACCAGCTCGGTGATCTCGGCCTCGAAGGGGTGCGCCTTCGACCAGTTCGCGACCGGCGAGTGGAAGTCGACGTGGATGACATGGCCGCCGTCCGCCCCCGGCGGCGCCGCGAGCTCGTCCAGGCGAGCCAGCGCCTGCTCGATCCAGCCGCCAGCCGGCGTCTCGAAATCGAGATCGCAATCGACCCGATCCGCAATCCGCAGGCCGCCCAGCTCCGCGAGGCGGGCGTCGAGGCGCCTGCCGGTCTCGCAGAAGTTGACATAGGCGGAATCGCCGAGCGCCAGCACGGCGAAACGCACGCCCTCGAAGCGCGGCGCCCCCTCGGCCATGAGCGCGGCGTAGAAGCCCGTGGCGCGCTCCGGCGGGTCGCCCTCGCCCCAGGTGCTGGCGATCACCAGGAGCTGTTCGGCCCTGGCGACGTCCTCGGGCGTGACATCGGCCATGTCCAGCACCTTGCCCGCGAAGCCGTGGCGCGCGGCCGCCTTCTTGGCGTCGACCGCGAGGCCTTCGGCGTTGCCCGATTCGGTCGCGAACAGGATCGTGAGC
>CAZXYL010000063.1:0-1812 GCA_964644915.1 uncultured Geminicoccaceae bacterium | reverse complement strand
CGAGCGCGAGGGCGCCGAGGCCTGGTTCACGAGCGAGCCGGCGCGCTTTCTCGGCCCGAGGCACGACCCGGCGGAGTACGAGCAGGTCACCGACATCCTGGACGTCTGGTTCGAGAGCGGCTCGACCCATGCCACCGTGCTGGAGCAGCGCGAGGACCTGATGTGGCCCGCCTCGCTCTACCTCGAGGGCTCGGACCAGCACCGCGGCTGGTTCCAGCACTCGCTGCTCGAGAGCTGCGGCACGCGCGGCCGCGCGCCCTTCGAGGCCGTGCTCACCCACGGCTTCGTGGTCGACGCCGAGGGGCGCAAGATGTCGAAGTCGCTCGGCAACGTCGTCTCGCCGCTCGACCTGATGAAGACCCGGGGCGCCGACATCCTGCGCCTTTGGACCGTCTCCGCCGACTATTCCGAGGACATCCGGATCGGTGAGGAGATCCTGGCCGGGCAGGCCGACGCCTATCGGCGGCTGCGCAACACGCTGCGCTATCTGCTCGGCAACCTCGCCGGCTTCACCGAGGCCGAGCGCGTGGAGCACCACGAGTTGCCGGAGCTCGAGCGCTGGGTGTTGCATCGGCTGGCCGAGCTCGACCGGCTCCTGCGTGAGGCGAACGCGGCCTACGACTTCCCGCGCTTCTATTCCGCCCTGCACAACTTCTGCGCCAGCGACCTCTCGGCCTTCTATTTCGATGTCCGCAAGGATTCGCTCTACTGCGACCGGCCGGACAGCCTGCGCCGGCGGGCCGCCCGGACGGTGCTGGACCAGTTGTTCGAGTGCCTGACCGCGTGGCTCGCCCCGGTCCTGGTGTTCACCGCGGAGGAGGCCTGGCTGATGCGCTACCCCGACGCCGACAGCGTGCATCTGCGCCTCTTCCCGGAGATCCCGGCAGAGTGGCTGGACGGTGCGCTCGGCGCCAGGTGGGAGCGGATCCGCCGCGTGCGCCGCGTGGTCACCGGCGCCCTGGAGATCGAACGGCGGGAGAAGCGGATCGGCTCGAGCCTCGAAGCCTGGCCCAAGGTCTACGTCGGCCGTGACGACGCCCGGCTGCTCGAGACCGTGGACCTTGCCGAGCTCGCGATCACCAGCGGCATCGACGTGATCGAAGGCGCTCCGCCCGGGGGCGCTTTCGTCGCGGAGGATGTGCCGGGCGTGGGCGTGGTACCGGAACGCTCCGCGGGCGGGAAGTGTGCGCGCTGCTGGCGCGTCCTGCCCGAGGTCGGCTGGAACCTGCGGGCGCCCGATCTGTGTCGGCGTTGCGAAGACGCCGTTGCGGCGCTCGAGCCAGCCTGAAACCGGCGTGCGAGAGATCCTGGGAGAACCCATGCTTCGCCTCGGCCTTCTGCTGGCGCTCGTGGTCATCGTCGCCGATCAGGTCACCAAGGTGCTGGTGCTGGCGATGCTCGACGAGCCGGTGCGCGTGACGCCGTTCTTCAATCTCGTGCGGGTCTGGAACCGCGGCGTGAGCTTCGGCATGCTGGACTCCGGCGGGACCGGGACGCCCTGGCTGCTCTCGGGTCTCGCGGTCGCGGTCGTGATCGGGCTCGTGCTGTGGCTACGGCGCACCGACCAGCCGCTGACCGCGACTGGCCTCGGGCTCGTGATCGGGGGGGCGCTCGGCAACGTGATCGATCGGATCCGCTTCGGCGCCGTGTTCGACTTCCTCGACTTCCACCTCGCGGGGTACCACTGGCCGGCGTTCAACCTGGCGGACAGCGCGATCTGCATCGGCGCCGCGGTGCTGCTGGCCGACGGCTTGCGGGCACCACGGCGGCAATATACATAACCGCGGCACTTGAGATTCCGGATGACCGGAA
>CAZXYL010000062.1:0-6957 GCA_964644915.1 uncultured Geminicoccaceae bacterium | reverse complement strand
CGGATCAGGCGAGTAGGCGGGGAAGCTTATCGCAATCATCAAGAACAGTTTGCTAAACGGTCCAGCTTCGTGGCATGCTGCCCATCGCGGGAATTGAGATGGCGCGCGGCGGGACACCGCGACGCCAAGGAATGCGGAGGGCGCTATGGATCCGGCTCGAGCGCAGGCATGGGAGCGCTTCTTCGACAAGGTGGTGGCGCGCGGCGGCGACTGGCCGCCCCATCTCTGGTTCGCGGCGGTCGAGGACGGCCTCGCCGCGGCGCTGAGCCGCCAGTCGCCGCTGGTGGAGGCCTTCTGTCGCGACACCACCGAGCTGCTCGCCCTCAAGCACGCCGGCCGGGACAGCTGGCTCGACGCGCAGCGGATCGGGCAGCTCGAAGCACAGATCCAGGCGACGCTCTGCCAGGCCGACGAGATCGTGCGCGGGCCGGCCCCGGCGTCACGGCGGGCCTCGGGGCCCGAAGGGTTGCGCGAGGAGCCGCTCGCGTTCGAGCTCGCGCGCTCCGAGCCGTTCTGGCCACGCGCGTTGCGCGCCTGCAGCTTCGGACTGCTCCTGGTCGGCAGCGGCCTCCTCGCCGGCGTCTACCTCTACGATGCGCGCCTCGCGCATCAGGTCGGCCAGGAGGTCGGGCGCCACGTCGCCGGCCTGCAGGAGTCGATCACGCGGGCGGAGAGCAACCTCGCCGCCGGCATGGCAGCCTTCCAGCAGGAGAGCGAGCGCGTGAGCCGGCTGCAGAGCGAGCTGGCAGCCGAGTCGAGCGAGCTGCGCGCGATGATCCGCGAGTCGCTCCAGGCGATGGCCAAGCTGGGCGATACGGCGCTGGCCGACCTGGAGGAGCGGTTGACCCAGGAGACGAACGCGGTCGCGGATCTCGTCGGCCGTCTCGAGGTGCGCGGCGCCGCGCTCGACCGTGCTCTGCACGAGACGGGCTCGGATCTCGCGGCCGTGCAGCAGCGGCTGCCCGAGACCCGCCAGAGTCTCGCCGCGCTCGAGCAGGGGCTGGACGAGGGACGGACCAGCCTGGCCCGGACGGTCGAGGGGCTGGGGACGCTCCAGTCGGCGGTGCCGGATCTGTCGGAGCAGGTCGATGCCGAGCGCGCAGGCCTCGAGACCGCCATCGGCGACAAGCGCCAGGTGCTCGCCTCTCTGGAGGAGCAGCTCACCGGCCTCAGAGGCGAGCTCGAGGCCTCGGGCGAGCGCCTGGGCGCGTTCAGTCGCACCGTCGAGCAGCAGCTGCAGCAGGCGCAGAGCGACGGGCTGGTGCTCAAGCGCAGGGTCGATGATCTCCACGCCAGCAGCGAGGCCGTGGCCACGCTGATCCTGAGCGCCGAGGCCGAGCTCGAGGCCGCGCGCGCCCAGACGCAGAAGCGGATCGACGCCATGCTGACCGAGATGGCGGAGAAGGCCGATCTCGCGGTCATGCGCGGGGACGAGTTCCTCGATCGGGCGCAGGCCCAGGCGACGCGCCGGGTCGAGGCGGCGGGCCTGGAAGCCACCCGGACGCTCGACCGTCTGCGCGCGGAGGAGATCGCCGGCCTGGCCGAACAGATCGCGGCGACGCGCACCGAGCTGGAGCAGACGCGGGCGGGGCTGGCCGCGAGCTGGCAGCGCATGGACCGCTTCGTCGCCGAGCGGCACGACCAGCTGCTCTCGGAGCTCGACCGCTACGCCGAGACCATGGAGGGGCGGGTGCAGCAGCTCCTGGAAGCGCTCGACGTCAGGGTCGCGCCGACCGAGCCGAAGAAGAGCGAGCGCGCCGCGGCCGGCCCTTGACCTGGCCCGGCCCGGGGCCGAGACTCGGGCCATGGACGAGTTCCTGCTTCGCCCCGAGCCCGACGACCCGCGCCTGACCCAGGCGGTCCGGGGCATCGACCAGGACGGCCGGGACATCGAGACCGCGGTCGTCTACGAGCGGCCGCTCACCCTGTTTCTGAACGGCCAGGAGATCGTCACCATGATGACGATCGGCGACTACCCGGAGATCCTCGCCGTCGGTTACCTGTTGAACCAGAACATGCTGCGACCGGACGACGAGATCACCGGTATCGAGCACGACGAGGAGCTCGAGGTCGTGGTCGTCCGCACGAAGCGCGCCACCGACTACGAGGAGAAGCTGAAGCGGAAGGTGCGCACCTCCGGCTGCGCGCAGGGCACGGTCTTCGGCGACCTCATGGAGCACTTCGAGCAGGTGCGGCTGCCGGAGGATGCGATCCTCAAGACCTCCTGGGTCTATGCTCTGGCCAAGAAGATCAACACCTCGCCCAGCCTCTATCTCAAGGCGGGCGCGATTCACGGCTGCGTCCTGTGCGAGGAGGACCGCCCGCTCGTCTACATGGAGGACGTCGGCCGGCACAACGCGGTCGACAAGATCGCCGGCTACATGTTCCTCAACGGCATCGGCCCGGAGGGCAAGATCTTCTACACCACCGGACGGCTGACCTCCGAGATGGTGATCAAGACGGTGCAGATGCGGATCCCGATCCTGATCTCGCGCTCGGGCTTCACGGCCTGGGGGGTCGAGCTCGCGCGCCAGGCCAATCTCACGCTGATCGGCCGCGCCAGGGGCAAGCGGTTCGTGGCGCTCGCGGGCGAGAGCCGGATCGTGTTCGACGCCGATGCCGGTGCCGTGCCGGAAGAGGCCCGCCGGCACCAGCGCAAGGCCTCGGTCGAGGACGACGCCGCGTGAGCGCAGCAGCCGAGGGTGTGCGCTTGTGTCACAGCCTGATGCAGATCGGCAACAGTGGGGCAGAAACCGCGCGCAACCCTTGCCGGGTGTGACGTATTTCACCATCGGTCGTGGATTCCGCGCGTATTCTGGGGGACATTCGGAGGGAACGAACACCCGCGTCCGATGCGTTGACGACACAGTCTGTCCCCATGCTGGCCGAGAGGTCCCGAGATGGCCCAGGCGCTCGATAGCGTGTTGAACTCGCTCAAGACGGGTGATCTCGTACTGTTCCGGCGCGCGCGACTGGCCCGCTGGCTGCCGGAATGGCTGGGCGGCCGGCACGTCAGGCATGTGGCCCTGGTGGTGCGCGACCCCGACCACGGCGAGCCCATGATCTGGGAGACCGCGCCCGCGGGTGCGGCGACCGTCGGCGTGCGCCTGCGACGGCTCGCCAAGCGGCTCGAGACCCACCCCGGCCGGATCAGCGTCCGCCGGCTCAATCGCCCCCTGACCCCGGCGCAGCTGGACAAGTTCGCGGCCTGGCGGCGCGAGCTCGAAGGGCGGCAGATCCGGCACAGCCTGATCGATCTGATGGGTGCGGGCGAGGACGGCTGGGTCGGCGCCGAGGAGGAGAACCTCGACACGCCGCTCCCGGGCGAGCTGGTCGCCGAAGCCTATCAACGGCTCGGCCTGCTCGATGGCGGACGCTCGGGCGGCATGCCCGCGAGGCACTACACGCCGCGCTGGTTCGAGGCCGGGGAGCTGCGTCTCCGGCTCGACTATGCTCTCGGCGCCGAGATCCCCCTCGAGGACGCCGGACGGGAGAGCGGCTCGGAGGAGCTCACCGCCCAGCCGGCCTGAGGCGCGCCCGGCCCCGCCGGGCTTGACCGTCCGCGCACGAGCGCCGCAGACTGCGGCGCAGCATGAGCGACGAGCCCCGATCATCGGTCCTGGGCGTGCTGCTCGCGGGCGGGCAGGCGCGGCGCATGGGCGGCGGCGACAAGTGCCTGCGGCCGCTCGCCGGCCGGCCCATCCTGGAGCACGTGATTCTTCGCGCGCGCCCGCAGGTCGCGGCCCTGCTCCTGAACGCGAACGGCGATCCGGCCCGGTTCGCGGGCTTCGGGCTGCCGGTCGCGGGCGACGTGGTCGAGGGCTTCGCGGGGCCGCTCGCCGGCGTGCTCACCGGCATGGAATGGGCGCGGGCGCAGCGGCCGGACCTGCCCTGGATCGTCACCATCGCGACCGACACGCCCCTGTTCCCGCCCGATCTGGTGGCGCGCCTGCTGTCCGCGGTCGAGCGCGAGGGTGCCGATCTGGCCTGCGCCGCCTCGGGCGGACGCACCCACCCGGTGTTCGGCCTGTGGTCCGTGCGCCTCGCCGACGATCTGCGCCGCGCCATGCTCGACGACGGCATCCGCAAGGTGGACGTCTGGACCGCGCGCTACCGGCTGACCCTGGTCGAGTTCGCGACCGCGCCCTTCGATCCCTTCTTCAACACCAACCGGCCGGAGGACCTCGCCGAGGCCGAGCGGCTCCTGGCGCTCGATCACGCACCGCCGCCGGCATGATCTGAGGGCGAGCGCGCCAGGCCGAGCCACCCGTCTGTGATGGCAGTGACCCGATGGTCCCTCGCCTCCCGGCTCGATGGGCTTAGAATAGAACAGGCGTCGATGCGTCCAATGTCGTCGACCGTCGGCGAGCGAGGACACGGCCGCCTCGATCGACGGCCTGAGGGCCGCGTTGGCCGGGCGGCTCTGGCAAACGGAACGAGGGATGACCAAAGAACCGGATTCGCGGTCGAATGCCCGGCAGATCCAAACCTCGGCCGCACAGATCTCGCCGCGGGTCCCGCTCCGGAGTGACGTGCACCGCCGCCACGACGTGCGCGCCACGCGCGCGGAGCGGACACCCTACCCGGCGCCGGGGCTGATGGATCTGGTGGCGCGCCTCGCCACGGCCGGCGAGGGCATTGCCTTCGCGTGGCGGCGGCACCAGGGCTTTCGCTACCAGGCCGCCGGCGTGCTCGCCATGCTGGCGGTGCTCGCGCTCGTCCGCCCGGATCCCATGTGGTGGGCGCTCGCCGTCTTCGGATCCCTGCTCGCGGTGGGACTGGAGCTGTTCAATTCCGCCGTCGAGGAGCTCGCCGACCTGGTGCAGCCGGACCTCGACCCGCGGATCAAGAAGGTCAAGGACCTGGCGGCGGCGGGGGTGGTCGTCACGTCCACGGGCGTTCTCGTGGTCGGTGTCCTCATGATCCTGCACGCCGTTGGTCTTTTCGGCTGACGCGGCGGCCGGTGCGATCGGGCCGGCGCCTGCGTCGGACCCTGGCACGGTCAGCGGCGTGCCCCGGCCCCGCGCCGGTACAGGAAGCGCCCTTCGAGGTGCTGGAGGACAACGAGGGCGGGCACGCCGACCAGAAGCTCGCGCGCGCGCTTGGCGAGAGACAGGGCGAGCGCGACGTCGGGCGTCAGCCCGAGGGCCGCGCCGATCACGACGAACCCCCCCTCCTGCACCCCGAGGCCCGCAGGGACCGCGAACGCGGCCGCGCGCACGGCCTGGCCCAGGCTCTCGAGGATCACGGCCTCGGCGAAGCCCACCGGATGACCCATCAGGAAGAGCGCCAGCCAGACCTCCCCGGCCATGGCGACACGGTATGCCATATGGCCGAGGAACGCGCCCGCGACGCGGCCGCCCCGTCGGTAGCCCTCGCCGATCGCGCGATCCAGGGCGCGCGCGCCGTCGGCCAGGGTGAGAATGCGTTCGGCCCGCGGCAACCTCGCGGTCAGATGCGCGAGCCGCGCGAACAGCCCGGCGCGCTGCAGCCTGTAGAAGACCAGTAGCGCGACCCCGAGGACGGCGGCACCGGCGAGCGCCGCGGGGCCGATCTCGCGCGCCTCGTGCAGGACGACCAAGAGGCCCAGGCCGGCCAGCGGGTAGACCACCTGCGTGGCCGCCTGCAGCATCTTGTGGATGATGACGCTCGCAGCGGCCTCGCTGCCCGGAGTCGAGCGCCGGGCGAGAAAGTGCGCCTTGACCACCTCGCCGCCGATCTGCGCGACCGGTAGCAGCCAGTTCACGCCGAGGCCGAGCCACGTCGCCAGCAGGACCCGCGACAGGGGCGGCACGTGCGCCGGCGCGATCAGCATGCGCCAGGAGAGCGCCGCCAGGACCAGCGGCAAGGCGTTGTACGGCGCCAGGAGCACCAGCGCCCAGCCGGCCTCGCCGAGCACCGCTGCCACCGCGCCGACGCCCTGCCAGACGACCAGGCCCACGGCAACGGTCGACCCGGCCAGCAGGAGGAGGACAGCCAGGGAGGTCATGACGTCTGCGGTACGCCTTCGACCATGGTCAGGGCAGCCAGGATGTGGCGCGCCTGCGGATCACGTCCAGACAAAGGTCCGCGGTGCACGGGCTCGCGCCGCCGGCCTCCGGCCGAGGAAGAGAAGCAGCCGGCACAGGACTGGCGGGGAGCGCACGATCCGCTATGGTGGCCGCTCGTCGAACCGGGCGCGCACATGGGATCAAGCAGGCGATGCAGCTCGCGCAAGGCATGTCCCGGCTGGGCACCGAGAGCGCCTTCGAGGTGCTGGCGCGCGCCAAGGCGCTGGAGGCACAAGGGCGCAGCATCATTAATCTCGGCATCGGCCAGCCCGACTTCCCCACGCCCGACAACATCGTGGCCGCGGCGCAAAGAGCGCTGGCCGACGGCCACCACGGCTACACCCCGGCGAACGGCATCCTGCCGCTGCGCGAGGCGGTCTCGGCGGACATGCAGGAGCGCCGCGGCGTCTACGTCCATCCCGACCGGATCGTGATCGTGCCGGGCGGCAAGGTCACGATGTACTTCGCCATCACCATGTTCGGCGAGCCCGGCGCCGAGATCATGTATCCGGACCCGGGCTTCCCGATCTATCGCTCGGTGATCGAGTTCACCGGCGCCACGCCCGTGCCGATCCCGCTCTACGAAGACAGCGGGTTCTCCTTCTCGGCCGAGGAGGTGCTCTCGAAGATCACCGCGCGCACGCGGCTGATCATCGTCAACAGCCCGGCCAACCCCACGGGCGGCGTGGTGCTGAAGGAGGAGCTGGACCGACTGGTCGCGGGGCTCGAGCGCCACCCGCAGGTCATGGTCCTCTCGGACGAGATCTACGCGCGCATGGTCTACGACAACGTGCCGCACGCGAGCATGCTGGTCTACCCGGAGCTCGAGGACCGGCTGATCCTGCTCGACGGCTGGTCCAAGACCTACGCCATGACCGGCTGGCGGCTGGGCTGGGCGGTGTGGCCG